>NZ_JBWLUZ010000013.1:0-132406 GCF_057784325.1 Mesorhizobium sp. CNPSo 4689 | reverse complement strand
TCAGGTTGATGGTTCATTGGTGGGAAGGGGCCGAGCCATGCCGCGGCCTGTCCCAACAGGGACGACCAGGATCCTCTCGGCCTCCTTCCCACCTCAAACATAGCACTGAACGAACACACAGGATCCTCGGGTCTGCGCGTTCGCTTCGCTGCCGCTCCGCCCGTGGATGACGACCAAGGTATCGCCCTCTACCCTGCTGCAGCGCAGCACATCAAAACGCACTGCACACCACTTTAATTCTTGACGCATGTCAAATTTTTCTAAAACATGCGGAAATGCTGGCAAGGCATCGGCCAGCGCTCTGGGAGGAGCAATGCCTGACACTGACGAGACCGAACCGGGGTCGCTACCCGCGCACCAACCGGTCATCATTTTTCCAACGCAAGCGCCGGGGTCGCTTGTGTCCCGTCAGGCATGCCGTTCGCAGAAAAGCGAGCCGACAAACAGAAATCCGGAGGAGGAAGACACATGCGCATGTTCAATTGCCTGACGCTCGGCGCGGGCCTGCTTGCAACGACACTGGCGATACCGGCCCATGCCGAGGACGCAGCCAAGGTCGCGGCGATCGTCAAAGGTCTCGACAACCCGTTCTTCCAAACCATGCAAAAGGGCATCGAGGACCAGGCCAAGGCCGACGGCGTCGATGTCACCGTGCAGGCGGCCGCCAATATGGGCGATGCGACCGGGCAGGCCGACCGGCTGACCGCCATGGCGATGCAGGATTTCGACTGCTACCTGGTCAACCCGATCAGCGTTTCCAACCTGGTGCAGGCGCTGGTGCCGGTCGCCCAGAAGAAAAAGCCGATCGTCAACATCGACAGCACCATCGACGCCGAACAGGCCAAGGCCGCCGGCTTCGCGATCTCCACCTATATCGGCACCGACAACGTCGCCGCCGGCGCGCTGGCCGGCGAGGAAATGCTGAAGCTGGTGCCTGCCGGCTCCAAGGTGGCGCTGGTGGCGGGCATCGTCGGCGATGTCGGCTCCAACGCCCGCATCAAGGGCTTCAAGCAGGCCGTCGAAGGCAAGCTCGAAGTGGTGGTGATGGTGAGCGCCGACTGGGACCGCGAGAAGGCGCTGACCGCCGCCACCGACATCCTGGCCGCGCACCCTGATCTTGCCGGTTTCTTCGCCGCTAACGACATCATGGCGCTCGGCGTCGAGCGCGCCGTGCAGACCTCGGGCAAGGACGTCAAGGTGATCGGGCTCGACGGCATCGTCGACGCACTGAAATCGATCGCCGCCGGCGAGCTCACCGCCACCGTCGCGCAATACCCCTATGTCGTCGGAGCCATGGGCGTCGAAGCCTGCGCCGTGGCCGCCAAGGGCAAGGAGCTGCCCGCCAACGTGCCGGCGCCGGTGCTCCTGATCAACAAGGACAATGCCGAAGCTTCGCTGAAGAACTTCCCGGCCCCGGGCGGCGACTATCCCGATCCGTTCCGCGAGATGTTGAAGTGAGCACACCTGAACAAAACGCGCCCGCTCGAGTGACGGCGGGCGCGGCGGAGGAGAGCCGCCCCTCCCTGTCGGCTCTCCTCCTTGATCCTTCCTTCTGGGCCGACTGGGCGTCGGTCGTCGGCCTTGTCGGCCTCGTCATCGTCTTCGGCATCGCCCAGCCGGTCTTTCTCAGCGTCGCCAATATGCAGGCGCTGCTGCTTGCGGCAGCGATCCTGGTCGTGCTGTCGATCGGCCAGACCTTCGTCGTGGCGACCTCAGGCATCGATCTGTCGCTGGCGGCGGCGGTCATGCTGGGCGCCATCATTCTCGGCCTGGTCAATGCCGCCGGCTATGGCATTTTCCTCGCCTGCCTGCTCGCCGTCCTTGCCACCAGCGCGGTGGGTTTTCTCAACGGCCTGCTGATCACCGCCGGGCGCATCCCCGACTTCGTGGTGACGCTCGGCACGCTGTCGGGCATTACCGGCCTCGGCCTGATCCTGTCAGGCGGCGAGCCGACCATGGTTGGTTCGACCTTCCTGCTGCGCCTGGCATCGGGTCATTTCGGACCGTTCGGCTATCCCGTCTGGGTGGCGATCACGGCCGTCATCGTGGCGCATATCGCGCTCTATCACACCCGCTTTGGCGTGCATCTGCTCGCCACCGGCGGCCAGACCGAGAGCGCCAACGCGCTCGGCATTCGCACCGACCGGGTCAAGATCGCCGCCTATACGATTTCGGGTTTCTGCGCCGGCCTCGCCGCAATTCTGCTGGTGGCGCGCATCGGCTCGGCCGAGCCGCTGATCAACACCAGTCTTCTCCTTAATTCGGTGGCAGCCGTGGTGCTGGGCGGCGTCAGCCTGTTCGGCGGCCGCGCCAGCATCCTCGGGCCGGCGATCGGCGCGCTGATGCTCACCGCCCTCGTCAATGGGCTGACGCTGCTCAGCGTTTCGGCCTTCTACCAACCGCTCGCCGTGGGCGCCATCGTGGTGCTGGCGGCGCTGATCATGCGGTACCAGAAATGAGCGCCGTCCATCACATCCCCTCGGCCGAAGCGATCCTCGCCTGCGAAGGGCTGAGCAAGCATTTCGGCGGCATCCGCGCCTTCACCGACGTCGCCTTCCAGGCGCGGCGCGGCGAGGTCACGGCGGTGATCGGCGACAATGGCGCCGGCAAGTCGACGCTGATCCGCTGCCTGGTCGGCGTGCATGTGCCGAACGGCGGAGAGATCTTCTTCGACGGCAAGCCAAAACCCTTCGGCAATCCCGACGAGGCGCGCAAGGCCGGCATCGAGACGGTGCACCAGAACCTGGCGCTGATCGACGAGCTGACGGTGGCGCAGAACCTGTTCCTCAACCGAGAGATCGTGCGCCGGTTCGGCCCGATCGCGCTGCTCGACCGCAAGGCGATGAGGACGCAGGCGCGCGCCATGCTGTCACGCCTGTCGATCAACATGCCTTCGGTCAACCAGCGCGTAAGGCGCCTGTCGGGCGGGCAGCGGCAGGCGATCTCGATCTGCCGTGCTGCCGGCTCCGGCGCCAAGCTGGTGGTGATGGACGAGCCGACAGCAGCACTCGGCGTGCAGGAGACGGCCAATGTCGAGGCGCTGATCCGGCGGCTGCGGGATCAAGGGGTGAGCGTCATCCTGGTCAGCCACAATTTCGATCAGGTGCGGCGCCTGTCCGACCAGATCTGGGTGATGCGCGCCGGCAAAATGGTGGCGACGGTGCGCGCCTCGGAGACATCAGGCAATGAACTCGTTGCGCTGGTCACAGGCGCGGCGTGAAATCAACGGCTGGCTGCTAGAGCGGTTCAGCGTTTGATAGAATCGCTGCCCCGCTCTAAGTATCTGTTTTTACGCAATTCCGGACGGAAAACCGCTACGCACTTTTCCTGGAATTGCTCTAGGTCGGCACCGGACTTGAAATCAAAGGGAGTTTGCGAGTGGCACCAATCCGTGTCGGACTTGTGGGTCTAGGCGAGGTCGCGCAGTCGATCCATCTGCCTGTATTGGCCGACCAGCGCGACCGCTGGGTGATCGCGGGCGTCCATGACGTCTCGCCAAGCCTTGTGGCGCTGTGCACATCCGAATATCCGACGGCAAAGGCTTTCGATACGGCGGAAGCGCTGATCAATTCGCCCGACATCGACGCGGTTTTCGTGCTGTCGTCAGACGACACCCACAGCCGCTTCGTGCGCGCCGCGATCGAGGCCAACAAGCACATCCTGCTGGAGAAGCCCGCCTGCCTGACGGTGCGCGAAATCGACGAGCTGCTGGCTCTGACCACGAATTACGCGAAGACCATTTTCGTCGGCTATATGCGCCGCTACGCCCCGGCCTATCTGGCGGCGAGGGACGAACTGCCCGCCTTCGCCGACATCACCCATGTCCGCATCTTCGACCTGATCTCCGAAGGCCGGCACTTCCTGAAGAAGAGCCAGAACATCCTCTATCCCCAGGACATAGACCCTGCCCTGCTGGCGCGCGGTGCCAAGGAGCGCGACGCGCTGATCCGCGAGGTGGTGGGCGCCGATGCACCCGCCGACCTGGTGCGCGCCTATCGCGGGCTGACGGCGCTCTCCTCGCACCATATCTCGGCGATGCGCGGGCTGCTCGGCGAGCCGGTTGGCGTGCTCGCCGCGCACCGCACCAATGGCGGCGCCAACACCAGCGTGACCTTCGACTATGGCCATTTCGCCTGTTGCTACGACGCGGTGGTCGACGATCTCGGCCTGTTCGATGCCATGATCGAGGTGCGCTCGAACACCAGACGGGTGCGCATCATCTACGATACGCCCTATATCCGTAGCCTGCCGACGCGGCTGGAGGTGACGGACGCCGGCCCGCTCGGCCCGGTGACGAAGAGCTTTGGACCGCTCTATGGCGACGCCTTTTCCAACGAACTGGAAATCTTCCACCGCCACATCACCGATGGCACCAAGCCGCTGACCGATCTCGCGGACTCGCGCCGTGACCTGGCGCTGATGGCTGACATCATCGAGCGCATGAAGGCGACCGGCGGACGCGCCTGAAGCCGCTTTACGGTTGTCCGGGAATTCGAGCTGCAAGGCAACGAAGTCCGTCGTGCGTGCGCCGTAGCGGGCGGAAATATCGCCAAGCGCCTGGTCGAGGGCCTTCGCGGGCCGCGGATCGACCATAGAGGGTACCAGGCGTTCGCCGGGCCAGCTCACCACGGTCTGGTCGGGCAGGATGCGCATGCCGTTGCGGCTGACGATCGCACCGTCCTTGGCGGCAAATGTCACCGCGCGGGAGCGATAGGTTCGCGACCAGGCGTCGGCGACCAGCGCCAGCGACACCTCATCCATATCGGGGGTCAGTTCGATGCCGAGCTGCTCGTGATCGAGGACGGCTAGCGTGTTGCCGATCGCCGTCAGCGCGAAGGGACGGGTGAATGTGAAGGCAGCGCTGGCATGCCGCGCATCCCAATGCGCCAGGCCGAGGTCGCGGCCGACGGCTTCAGCCTTATCCCGTCCGGCTATGGCCTCGATCAGGGTCAGCATCATTGGCATCGACGCGGTGATCCCGGTCGTCGTCGCGACACCCTGGTCGACGACGAAGCGCCGGTCGGCGACATAGCGGATCGTCGGATGTTTTTCGCGCAGCTCGTTCAGCGAATACCAATGCGTCGTCGCCCTTCTGCCGTCGAGCAACCCGCTGGCCCCGACCACCTTGGCCCCGGCGCAGACGCCGATGATGGTGGCGCCCTTGGCCGCCTGGCTTCTGATCCACTTCAGCATGTCGGCATCGTCGTCCCGCATCATGGCGGGAACGATGACGTAGTCGGCGCCTTCGGGATGCTGCGCATCGAATTCCGCCACGGTCGCATCCGGCTCGACCTGCAGTGCCGGGAACAGTTTTACGGGTCCGGGCTCGGTCGCCAGCGCCACGACATCGGCGACATCGGCGCGCCGCAGGATGCCATAGGGCATCAGGTAGTCGGTGGTCTCGGTGGCATCGTTGATGCCGACGATGGCGATCAGCGGCCGCTCACGCTTCGGCGGCTTCAGGGCCGCGACGGCGGCCTCCGCCTCCTGGCTGTCGATTGCCGGCGGAACGGCTGCCAAGGATGCCGAAGGCAGCGACAGCAGCCATGCGGCGCCGACCGCCAGCAAAAGCAGGACGATGCCCAGGCCGCTCCACAACACGATACGCAAACTCATAATCTGCTCTCCTGATCGAGCGACTTGACGTTCAGCCTAGTGCCGTTACGCTTTGTCCGAAATGACATATATCGGGCGAAAACTGCCATGCTGCGGAAGATCGGCATCATCATCCACCCCGGGTTCCAGCTGCTGGATGCGGCCGGTCCGGCGGCGGCATTCGAGATGGCGGAACACTTTTGCCCCGGAAGCTACGCTCTCGAGATACTGGCTTCCGGCGGCGGCGAGATAGAGAGCTCGTCCGGCATGCGGCTGTCGGCCCGGTCGTTGTCGGCCGAGGAGCCGCTCGATACCGCCATCATCTCCGGCGGCGAGATCATACGCTCCATGGCGGCGGCCGAGCAGATCGTCGCCTGGCTGCGGCGCACGAATGCGCGACGGACGGCAAGCGTGTGCACCGGCGCCTACCTGCTCGCCGAGGCGGGACTGCTCGACGGCCGCAGCGCCACCACTCATTGGTGGAGCACGGACGATTTCGCCCGCCGCTATCCGAAGGTGAGGCTCGACGCGGAGCGGATCTTCATTGAGGATGGCGGCGTCTGGACCTCGGCGGGCATTTCAGCCGGCATCGACCTGGCGCTGGCGCTGATCGAGGACGATCTCGGCCCGGCGATTGCGCGCCGCGCGGCGCAGCAGCTCGTCGTCCATCAGCGCCGGCCCGGCGGCCAGTCGCAATTCTCGGCGCTGGTCGACCTCGGCGGTCGGACAGGCCGCTTCGTCGAACTGATCGAATGGATGCGGACAAAGCTCGCCGAGCCGCTGACCGTGGAGCACCTTGCCGACCAGGCCGCCATGAGCCCGCGGCATTTTGCGCGCGCCTTCGTGGCCGAAACCGGCATCACCCCTGCCAAGGCCGTTGAACGGTTGCGGCTCGAAGCCGCGCGGATGGCGCTCGAGACCAGTCACACGCCGCTCGATCGCATCGCCGAGGCCATCGGCTTCGGCGACCCGGGGCGCATAGCGCCGTGCCTTCCTGAGGGCCTTCGGCCAGCCGCCGCAAGCGCTCAGGCGCGCCGCGATCAGAAGGTGATGCCAAGCCGCGTCCTGACGAGAGAACGAAGTCGCCGATTGCTTCCGCGGCAGCTACTTCCCGCAATGGTGATCGTTGATCTTGTTCAGCGCATTCGCGTCGGGCCCTACCCTTTGGTAGGAGCAGGGTTCGTCGCCTGTCGTGACCAGCTGCTTGTCATAGTAGCGCGGGCCGCCGAAGAGGATGTCGATGATATCGCCTTCGGCGGGAACGTAGCGTTCGGGTTGTGGCCGATGCTCGCGACTTCCAGCGTATGCGGCGCTGGAAATGCCGCAGGCTACCCCGAGAACGAGAGCGCAGATCGCAAAACGTTTCGTCGTCATAGGCGAGACCCTCCTGGCCGTCTGGGTTTCCATCATATCTCCAAAATCGCCAGCTGAACAAAGGTTCCCTCAGCGACCGGGGACAGAGCCACGCGCGCGCTTCTTCTCGGCCGCCACCAGCATGTCGACGAAGGCGCGCACCTTGGCCGGCCTGAAGCGCGCCGGCGGGAAGACGGCATGGATGCCGCCGGTCGGCAAGCTCCAGTCGGCGAACAGCCGAACCAGCCTGCCCCCGGCAATGTCGTCGCTGACGCTGTAATCCGGAAAGATGCCGAGCCCGATACCGGCCAGCACGCAGGCCTTCACGCCGGGGGTCTTGTCGCAGCTGACGACCGGATTGAGTTCGGCCAGCACCGTCTCGCCGCCCTTCGAAAACAGCCATTGGCCGATGCCGCGCAATTGGGCGTTGCCGACCCAGGGCAGCGACTTCGCCAGCCTAGGGCCAGCATCCGCCGGCAGCCGGGCGGCAAGCTCCGGGCTTGCCACGACGAATTGCTGCAAAGTTCCCAGCCGCCGCGCCAGGTTGGAGGAATCGGCGAGCCAGCCGACGCGGATGCCGAGATCGATCTCTTCGTCGACGAGATTGCTCACCGCGTCGTCGAAGATCGTCTCGACACGCATTTTTGGATACTTCCTGAGGTAGGCGGCGATGGTCGGCGCCACCACCATCTCGCCATAGTCGAGCGGCGCGGTCAGCCTCAGCATCCCGGTCGGCCTGGCCGCGCTTTGCGAGATGTCGCCATAGGCGGCCTCGGCCTCGCGCAGGATGATCGCCGCCCGGTCATAGAACAGGCGCCCCTCCTCCGTCGGCGTGACGCGCCTGGTCGTGCGCCGCAGCAGCGTCGCGCCCAGTTCCTGCTCGAGCTTGCCGACCTGATGGCTGACCACCGCCTTGGCGACATCGAGCCGATCGGCGGCGGCAGTGAACGAGCCGGTTTCCACCACGGTGGTGAAATAGACGAGGCGGTTGAGGTTCAGAAGGTCGGTCATCGGGGGTTATTGTCTGATTTGATCAGACAGTTTGTATGATTGATCGCGGTTTTTCGCAACAAGCCGACCTGCCATTTAGGTCCGAGACAAAGACACCCGGACCAGCCTGATATGACCAATGCCACGGTGACCTACCTTTTCGATCCGCTCTGCGGCTGGTGCTATGGCGCCACGCCGATGCTGGACCGGCTGGCGGCGAGCGGCATTGCGCTCGACCTTCTGCCGACCGGTCTGTTCTCGGGCGCCGGCGCGCGGCCGCTGGATGCGGGCTTCGCCGCCCATGCCTGGGACAACGACCAGCGCATCGAGCGGCTGAGCGGCCAGCGTTTTACGCAAGCCTATCTCGACAAGGTGCTGAATGTTCGCGGCACCTTGCTCGACTCGAGCGCCGCTACCCTCGCCATCACCGCAGCGGGCCTGGAAGGCCCGCGCCGGCGCCTCTTGGCGCTGAAGGCTATCCAGCTTGCCCGCTATGTCGACGGCCGCGACATCGTCACCGTGAATGGCGTGGCGGACGTGCTGACCGACGCCGGCATGGCGGATGCAGCCGAGAAGCTGAAGGCGCCGACTGATGCGCTGATGACGGCGCATCGCGAGTTGGTCGGCCGTGGCCGTGCGCTTTTTCAGCGATTGCACGCCAATGGCGTTCCCTCGCTCGCCGTCATCCGCAACGAGGCGCCGCGCCTGATCGGCGCCAATGCGTTGTTCGGCAGCTACGACAATCTCATCGCCCATATCCAGGCGGCGTGACCCTCCTCCCCAAGCAGAAAGGAAATCCCATGAAGATCGCCCTCATCGGCGCGTCCGGCCAGGCCGGCTCGCGCATCCTGAAGGAACTCTCCGATCGCGGCCACACCGTCACCGCCATCGCCCGCAACCCGGAAAAGATCGCAGCGCTTCCCGGCGTGACCGCCACGAAGGGCGATGTCTTCGACACGGACGGCCTCGCCGCCCTGATCAAGGGCCATGACGCCGTGATCAGCTCGGTGCATTTCCTCGCCAGCGACGCCGACGGGCTGATCGCGGCGGTGCGGGCTTCCGGCGTCAAGCGCTACCTCGTCGTCGGCGGCGCCGGTAGCCTCGAGGTCGCCCCCGGCAAGCGCCTGGTCGACACGCCCGAATTTCCGGCCATCTACAAGGCCGAGGCCCAGAAGGGCGCCGACTTCCTCGACACGCTCAAGGCGATCGACGATCTCGACTGGACCTTCCTGTCACCGTCGGCACTTTTCACCGCGGGCGAGCGCACCGGCCAGTTCCGTCTCGGCAAGGACAGCCTGCTAGCGTCCGAGAAGGGCAGCAGCATCTCCTTCGAGGATTATGCCATCGTCATGACCAATGAGATCGAGACGCCGAAGCATATAAGGCAGCGCTTCACGGTGGGCTACTGACGGGCGGACCGGGCCTCGCGTCCGGCCTGGAAACAAGCGGGCGCTGCCACGAAAATCTCGGTGGCGCCTGTCTGATGCAACAGGCGATGCCGCGGCCGGGCACGCCATGGGTTTAGGTATAGCCTCAACTATATTAGTGATTTCTTGACAATCTTACAAAGCTCTGGTTTCCTGATTTCGGGCATATTTAGATAAGTTCGTTGCGTTTTTTACGGACGGTGTTCGCATGTCGACTTTGGTTGTTGCGGACCCGCGGGGGGTCTATCTCGCCGGTCTTGAGTGGGTTCTGCGGAAGGCCGGACACAGTGTCGTCGCCGAGTGCCACCGCGCTATAGACGCTCTGCCGCAAGTGGAGCGTCACCGGCCTGATATGGTCGTCATCGGCCTGGATATCGCGGATCCGCACACGGCCACTCTTTCGTCGCGGCTGAGAGCCAGCCACGATGCTCTCGGCATCATTTTCATCCTGCAGCCAAGCAGCCGATTCGACATCAAGGAGATACAGGCGCTCGACGTCGATGGCCTGTTGCTGGACGGCATCAGCCATCGCTATCTCGTCGAATGCGTGAATGCGGTGGCGGCAGGCAAGAAGTGGATCGACAACAAGATCGTCCAGCAACTGCTGATGTCGAAATCGCCACAGCAGCTCGCATCCAAGCTGACCGGGCGCGAGACGGAAATCGCCGACCTCGTCTCGCGCGGACTGCGCAACAAGACCATCGCGCAACAGCTGCATGTGTCCGAAGGCACGGTGAAGATGCACCTGCACCACGTCTACGCCAAACTTAACCTCGGCAGCCGAGCGGAACTGGCCTGGATGGCGCATGGCAAAGGCGCTGACCATTCAGGAACCGGTCAAAACCGCCTGCTCTCGTAACCTCCACCGGGCGGCCAGGCCGCCGGCGTCAGCAAGCACCCGGCAGCGGGTCGAAAAACCAGAGCGGCGGCCGCTCAAGCTGAACCGCACGACCGCCTAAGCCTTTGCTCAAGCCCCGGATTCTTCCAAAACCCGATCTTCGCTTTTGGTCCGATGCTTTTCAGCGCGTCCACCGACAAGCGCCTGTGCCGGCTTGATCTATCGAAGGATGTATATCGTTCGATCAGGCACGGGGATTCACCCTAACACTATCGAAACGCGAATGGACGCGCCCTCTTGACCGGCGACACAATGAAAGTTGGAGGGCCGCATTTCAGTATGCGACCGGATGCACTCGGGTAGATGCATTCCGGCATTTGGGGGGCTGGATCCCTTTTCCTGAAGCGTTTTGAACCAAGGAGAATTTCCATGGGACTCGACATCACAGCTCAAGACATCATCATCGACGAGACCACCGACCTTCAGAAGGATGATATTGACCCGTCCGTTCCGCCGCACGATAACAACACCACGCTGCAATATCTCCTGACTCTCGGCACCTCACTGGAGGTCGCCTTCCAAGCCGACTTCGTGCAGGCCACGGCCGACGCGGGGGAAACCATCACCTCGGTCGTTCTCACGCAGAACTCCTCGGCAACGCCGTTTTCTACCACCGACGGCGTGCTCACCGATATTCAGACGGTCGATGGCAATTATGTCTGGCTGTTCCAGGACCCGAACAATGCAGATGTCGTGATCGGCGTCATTGGTACCGATGACCCAACCGCCGAGCCCGACCCAGCAACCGCTCCGCTCGCCTTCTCGTTTGGGCTCGACCACACCAGCACCACGGACGCGGACCTGTACCTGGTCCAGTATGTGGCGTTGCTCCATCCGCTGACGTCCGATCCGGATGACCGCATCGATCTGCACGACCAGGTCTTCGCATCGATCGCTGGTACCTCCCAGATCAGCTTCTCAGGCCAGAACGCCGCTCCCGGCAATCATGATTTCTACCTGATCAATTCGCCCGACGACGCTTCCAAGCAGCTTCTGGTAATAGGTTTGAACGGTGGCACCGCCAACGTCAGTACACAGGGCTTCGGCATCAACAATCAGAGCATCAATCCGAACGAAACGCTGCAGGTCGATTTTGTGACCGGCGGCAACCTGAACGCAGGCACCGCTTCACAAATCCAGTACGCCAGCCATATCGAGACGATCACCCAGGCCGGGTTCACGATCAACCAGATCACGCCTTCCAAACCGGCTAAGCGCGTGGACGTCACGATCAAGGCCTACGACAATACGGCCAACCAGCAAGGCACGGACTTCTTTGACGGCACCACGACCAACCCCGTCGACATCGTCAGCGTCAAGCTAACGGGCGCATCGGGGTTTGCCTCCACCATCACCGCCGACGGTACCTATGCCACGCCAAGCGGCAACGTCACCGTCACAGGGCTTACCGGCACCGGCAACGCCGTCACCATCACCGGGCTGGATAACATCACAACCGTCGATATCACCACCGCCACCAAAATGGATCGGATGACGGTTACGGGGGTCGATGCGAATGAAGGGTGCGACATCACCGAGTTCCATTTCAACGCAACGACCACCAACGCCCACACCGAAGAGGTCGGCCAGTTCATCAACTTCGACGATGACGGACCGACGGCGGCCTTGACCGACGAAAGTGCCACGGTGCTGCATGACGAAACGGCCGGAGTCGACCCCGTTTCTGACGACCAACCTCTCGCCTCCTTGCCCGGCGCTTTCTCGGGGCTCGGCTCGGCCATCGGCTGGGCAGCCAGCGCATCCGCCGTGGTCACACCCAACTCAAGCTCCGGCACCGACGGACCAGGCACCGAGACCCTGTCGCTCGACGTTAGCGCAGCGAATGCCGATTCCGGTTTCGATTCGCTCGACGGCCATAACATCCTGCTCAATGTCGAGGGCGACCTCGTCGTCGGCCGCGTCGATGACGACGACAACAACAGCGTCGACAACACCGATCCGGTCGCCATCGCCATCTCGATCGACCAGAACGGCATCCTCAGCGTCGCGCAGTATATCGCCATCGCCCATCCCACCGGCGACCCCGACGAGGTGCTCACAATGAACGACGGCGCGCTGCTGGCGGTGGTCACCGCGACTGACGGCGACGACGACAGCGACAGCGACAGCATCGCCATCGGTGACAAGGTGCAGATCAGGGACGATGGCCCATCCATCGAGCGGTCGATCGTACCGGTACCGGGCCTGGTGGTCGACGAGTCGGATCTCAACGCCAACGACTCGGACTTCTCGGTTCTGTTCACGGCCGCCTTCGGAAACGATGGGCCGGCGGCCACCGACAGCCTGACCTTTGCGCTCGACGTTCTCGGCGGTGGCTCGAATGTCGCCACCGGTCTGTTCGACACGCTAAGCGGCCTGCAGGTGCTTCTCAACGTGGACGGCGACGACATCGTTGGCAGTGCCGGCGGGGATGAGGTGTTCCG
This sequence comes from Mesorhizobium sp. CNPSo 4689, assembly GCF_057784325.1. Taxonomy (NCBI): domain Bacteria; kingdom Pseudomonadati; phylum Pseudomonadota; class Alphaproteobacteria; order Hyphomicrobiales; family Phyllobacteriaceae; genus Mesorhizobium; species Mesorhizobium sp. CNPSo 4689. The sequence continues at coordinate 119,699 of NZ_JBWLUZ010000013.1, read as the reverse complement.
CATCTCGGTCGATGCCGATGGCAACGTGACGCTCGATCAGTCGCGGGCGCTCGTCCATGGCGATCCGACCGATCCCGACGAGAACGACACGCCGCTGACAATGGCGGCCAACCTGGTGACGCTGACGGCAATCGCCACCGATGGCGACGGCGACAGCGCCCCGATCACGGTCGACATCGGCGCCGCGTTCAAATTCGAGGACGACGGGCCGACGATCACGGCACCGTTCGACGGTGACCCGGCAGCCGGCATCCAGCGCGAGACGTTGCACAACGTAGTGTCCCCGCCGGCTCTCGCAGCTAACGGTGTCTTCGGGTATAGTATCGGTAACGACATCCCGGACTATAACGGTGCCGATAACATCGCCGGCAACTCCGACGACAAGTCGGACTTCGTGGACGGTAATCTTAACGTGGCTGGGGTGCAGCTTGCTCTCTCCGGTTTTGTCGGTAGCGCGACACCGCCGATCACGGGGTCTAACGGCACCGCGATCTTTGCGAACGTTAACAATGTGCCCGCCGCACCGGCGTACGCTACGCTCGTGTCGGAGGACGCCAACTTTGCGACGTTCAACTTCACGTTCCACTACGACAAGGACCCGATCACGACTGGTATTCAGGACGCGACGGCGGGTGGTCAGTTGATCTTTGACAAGGTCAACGACACCTACTCGATTGCCCTGAACGACGTTATCGACGGGTTCGCCTTTGATGTCGTCCACACCAGTCAGGACTTCGCTCGGAACCCGAACACTAACTCGGGCCACCCGGAAGTCGTCGTGGCGCAGTTGACGCCGAACGGTGATCCAAACCCGTTCCTCGTGCAGTTCACGGCCAATAATTCGCCGTTTAGCTTCTCGCAGAACGGCGAAGGGGCTACTGCTGACACCGCGTTTACCGGTGCCAACCACGACATGGCCACCAGTGCCGCCACGACTTGGGTTTCTGCAACCCAAGGCGAGAATGGTGTCGCCGGTGATACGATCCAGAAGGGCGAACTGTTGACGATCCGGTTCTTCAAAGAGCCGGCAGTTCTCAACGACCCGAACCCAGGCGTCGATGTTGATCCCGTCACACCGGGCATCCAACACGAACGGACCGAGCCGACAACGACAGCTAGCGGTATCGTGCTGAAGTTCGACGGCATCGGCAACGCCGAGGACCTCGTCGTGATCCTTGACTTGGTCGACACCAAGGGCACAGCCACCACGGCGGACGACACCGAGACTACCGTCGCCTTGAACATCCAGAACTCGGACTTCCTCAAGGGCGGTGCTGTTGTACCGCCCCCGTACACTACCGAGTTCTCCCTGTCAGGGTATTCGGGTTCCAACAACGACGCGTTGATCATTATCGAGCAGAACGACTACACTGCCAATGCTAACGTCCTTATTCAGGGCGTGCAGATCATGCAGTCTGCGAACGGTCTGACCGGCACGGGTATCAACTTTGTCAATACGACCGGCGCGGGCGGCGGTAGCTTGGCGGGTGCCCAGCAAGCTCTCGACCCGACCGACAACGACGTCCTCAAGATCGTGGACATCGGGTTTGTGCAAAGCACTTCCGGTACGTTGAACGCCAGCCTTGACTTTGCCGTTCAGCTTGCCGACGCGGACGGCGACGTAACGCCGACCCCGGCGGCCCACATTCTGGTGGACGTGGTCGCCTAACTTGACCAGAGGGGGCAGTTAAACGCTGCCCCCTTGACAGGACACAAATTTTGATTGACCGGCCCCCCTCTTAACCCGCCGGGGCAGAGATATTAACGATGAAAAACCCGCAGCCATCCGCCCTGCAAACAGTGATGAAAGAGGCTAAGCGCGCTATCAAGCCGCTTATCTGGTTCAGCGCTGGTATCAACATACTGATGTTGACCGGGGCGTTCTACATGCTCCAAGTTTATCACCGCGTGTTGGGCAGCCACAGCTTGGAAACACTGGTAGTGCTGTCATTGATGGCGGCGACGGCGCTCGCGACAATGGCGGGGTTGGAGGTCGTGCGCGCGCGTCTTCTGGCTAAAGTCGGGACGTGGCTGAACGGTCGGCTGGCCCCGGTTCTCCTGACCGCATCGGTTGAATACGCCGCCTCGGCCCCCGGTCAGGTCAACGCCCGCGCGCTGCGTGACCTCGACCAGGTGCGGAATTTCTTCACCAGCCCGAGCATCTACCCGATCCTCGACGCACCCTGGGGACCGATTTTCCTAGGCGCTATTTTCCTCATGCACCCTTGGTTGGGCTGGCTGGCAACCTGCGGCGGTATCGTGCTGTTTGCGCTGGCGTTGCTCACCGAGTACCTGACCCGCAAACCAATGGCGGAAGCCGCGATCGCCCAGACGCGGGCTTACATGCAGGCCGAGCAAACGATCCGCAACGCCGAGGTCGTCCAGGCCATGGGCATGTTGAATCCCCTGCTCGAGAGCTGGAAGGCCCAGCAGAACGAGGCAAACAGAGGGCAATCTCTCGCCAGTAACCGATCCAGCGCTATCTCGGCCCTCGCGCGGTCTTTCCGGCTGGCACTCCAGATGGCCGTCCTCGGCCTCGGTGCCTACCTAGTGCTGCAAAACGAGGCTTCACCCGGTATCATGATCGCTGCTTCAATCCTGATGGGTCGCGCGTTGGCCCCGGTCGAGCAGGCGATCGGCACATGGAAGGCGACGGTCGGAGCGCGTGCCGCTTACCGGCGTCTCGCCGCGGGCGCCGGACAGCACCCGGAGGCCACCCCGGTTCTGCCACTGCCACGACCGAAAGGCAGGTTCGAGGCCGACAACCTCGTGCTTGCCCGACAGGGAGGCGAGCATATCCTGAAGGGGATCAGCTTCCACCTCGAGCCGGGTGAAGCAATGGCGCTGATCGGCCCCAGCGCGGCCGGCAAGACGAGTCTGGCGCGAATACTGGCCGGTGCCTGGCGTCCATCCGGGGGACGTGCGTTGCTGGACGGCATGGACGTTGCCCAATGGGCGGCGGAGGACCGTGGTCATTATGTCGGCTACTTGCCGCAGGACATCGAGCTCTTCGCCGGCACCGTCGCCGAAAACATCTGCCGCTTCGCCAAGCTCACCCCCGCAGTCTTCAACAACGTAGTCAAGGCCGCGCAGTTGGCGGGAGTTCACGACCTGATCAAAAGACTGCCGAAGGGTTACGCTACCGAGATCGGCGAATCCGGCGCGGTGCTGTCAGGCGGGCAACGCCAACGCATCGGGTTGGCGCGGGCGCTCTACGGAGACCCGGCACTCCTCATCCTGGACGAGCCCAATTCCAACCTCGACCGCGAGGGCGAGGACGCATTGATTGCAGCCTTCGGTACAATCAAGGCGGCGGGTACGACCGTTGTCCTGATCGCGCACCGACCGAACATCATCGAGAAAGTTGACAAGATACTGGTCATCAACCGGGGCCAACAAGACCTCTACGGTCCACGTGACTATGTCTTCAACGAGCTCACCGCGCGCATCCGCAAGGTGCGTCAGATGCCAGCCATAGTAGCGAACCAGGCATGAAAACGGGAACAGATATGAACGTCGTGCCGTTACCCGTCGCGCCGCCCTCCCTCCTGGAGCCGGAACCCCTCCGTATCACGGGTGTGACTCGCACCGGGTTCGCGATCATGTTCCTGTTCTTCGGCGTGGCCGGGGGTTGGGCGGCGCTGGCGCCGTTGGACAGCGCCGCGGTGGCACCGGGCGTCATCAAGGTCGCCGGCGACCGCAAGCTTATCCAGCACCTCGAGGGCGGCATCATCGCGGAGTTGAACGCCGCCAACGGTGATATCGTCAAGGCGGGCAAGATCCTCATCCGGCTCGACAGCACACAGGCAATGGCGCAGCTTGACCTGATTCAGAACCGGATAGCAACGCGTGAGGCGCTGGCCGCGCGTCTCGGGGCTGAGCGTGACGGCAAGGCCGAGCTCGAGTTTGGTCCGGCGTTGCTCGCAAACCCCGCCACCGCCGCAAAGGACGCGCTGGCCGCACAGCGTGACGTGTTCGCGGCGAAGCACCACAACTTGAAGGACGAGCGGGAAATTCTCAGCCAGCGCCGTCACCAGATCGAGGAAGAGATAACGGGACTGGAGGAGCTCATCGTCACCGAGGACAAGCAGATCGAGGCGATCGAGGATGAAACCAAAGACCTTGAGAGCCTGCTAAAAAAGGGGCTGACCACCCGCGAGCGGAAGCTGTTGCTCAGACGCCAACAGCGGGAGATCGAGGGGGAGCGCGCTACCAACGTCGCGGCAATCGCTCGTGCCAGAAGCGCCATGGCCGAGATCGAGATGCAGATTCTGAATCTCAACACAGTGCGGCTGAACCAGGCCGTCGAGGAATTCAGCAAGGTCGAGGCGGAGCTGTTTGACCTCAGACAGCAGGAGCGTTCCGCCAAGGACGTGCTTACCCGCACCGATGTCGTCGCACCAGTCGACGGCATCGTCATGGACCTGAAGGTCCACACGGCGGGCGGTGTCGTGAAACCCGGTGAGACATTGATGACGGTCGTGCCGCTCGGACAGCAACTCGTGGTCGAGGCCATGATCAAACCAGAGGATGTCGAGACGATCGCCCCCGGACAGCCCGCGCGCGTCAGCTTCCCCGCCTTTGCCCGCTACAACCTGCCGCCACTCGATGGCGTCGTGGAGATCGTGTCGGCTGACCGCATGGTGGAGGAGCGCAGCGGGGCACCGTATTTCGCCGCGACCGTGTTGATCGACAAGAGCGAACTCGCCAAGCTGGAGGGCCGCAAGCTGCTGCCCGGCATGTCGAGCGAGGCGATGATCCGCACGGGTGCCCGCACCGTGCTTTCCTACCTCGCCGAGCCGATCACGCAGAACTTCCGCCGAGCGCTGCGGGAAAAATAACCGCCCAACGAGTTCTCTATCTGGCTAGGGCGTGAACTCATAAATGGGCATGGTATCTAAAATCTCTTCCGCCGTCTCGGGCGTTGTCGCCAGCACTCTCATCAGGGAGGATACAATGATCAAGCGGGGACGCATGTGGGTGACAAGGGCTTCGTGGGTCCTTTGGCTTTTTGCGCTGCCCGCCCAGGCGAGCAACTTAGGTGATCTTGTCAGGAATGGCGACGTCGCAGCGGTGACTTCCGCCTTGGACAAAGGAGCCGCTATTAATGAAATTGACGGTGTTACGGCGCTCTATATCGCCTGCGAAGTCGGAAATGTCGAATTGGCAAAACTTCTGATCAATCGTGGGGCGGACGTTAACCTGACCGTCAGTTGGCAAAGAACGCCACTCTACGCCGCCAACAAGGGTGGGTACGCCGACATCGTGAAGCTGTTACTCGATAATGGGGCCAATCCAAATCAGTTGGCGAAAGCGCAGACCCCGCTGCACGTGGCTGCCGAGAATGGCTGCCTTCAGTGCGTCATCCATCTTGTGGATGCTGGAGCAGAGGTCAATGCACTGACATCGAATGGAAATCCGCCCATACATTTGGCCAAGCTCAGTGGTCACGAGGACGTCGTGGCCTACTTGCACAGTCATGGCGCCGGACGGCCGGCCCTTGCGCCGATTTCGGCACGACTTGCATCGGCAAACGCTGAATCGGGCAAAGAAATTTTCGACAGAACGTGCGGGGCTTGCCATCTTGCAGCGCCGGGGGTCAAGGTTCCCAAAAAGGCCAATCTGTGGGGCATCGTAGGGCGGCAGAAGGCTTCGCAAAGCGATGTCGAGTATTCGTCAAGTCTAAAGGACGCTGGTGGACCTTTGAGGAACTCAATTTTTTTATCTCAAACCCCGCACTCACTTTGCCCGGAACAGATATGATTTTCCCGGGTCTGCAGGACGAGAAGCAGCGAGCAGACCTCATCGCTTACCTGCGGACCTTGAGTGACACACCGTTGCCGCTTCCCGAGAATTGATTGCTCCTGTCTGGCGGGTACCGTGATCCGCAAATTGACTTGCAAGCGATCCGCATTTGGCTACGCGCTTATGAGTCCACGCCCCAGATCAGGACCGGCCCCGATCCGGATGCAGAGCGGTTCGCATTCCACCGCTCCCGAGCCGCGCCAAAGTAAAACGCTGACCCGGAACCGAAACGCGCGACGCGCATTTTAGCTTTAGCTGGTGGTCCGTCAGGGCTGGCAGCCTATTGCTCGAACTGGGAGATTGCACTTGAATTTCATTCAGCAGGCGGGTGGGCTTCCGGGGAACTCTGCCGAACTGATGCAGGGTTTGCCCGTCGCTGTATATACGACCGACAAGCAGGGCCACATCACGTTCTTCAATGAAGCGGCGGCTGAACTCTGGGGGCATCGCCCGGTCCTCGGCAAGGACCAATGGTGCGGGTCCTGGAAGCTCCGTCACCTCGACGGCCGCATCATGGAGCATAGCGAATGCCCGATGGCGATCGCCTTGCTGGAAGAGCGGGATGTCCGCTGGGGCCAGGCGATCGCCGAACGGCCGGACGGCGAGCTGATACCGTTCAGGGCGCACCCGGTCTTGCTGCGCGATAAAAAGGGCAATGTCGTGGGCGCCATGAACACGCTGATCGACCTACGCACTCAGACGCAGGCCGACGAGGCCCGGACGCGCCTTGCCGCGATCGTCGAATCGTCGATGGACGCGATCGTCTCGAAGGACATCAACGGCATCATCACCAGCTGGAACGATGCGGCGGAACGCCTGTTCGGCTACACGCCCGCCGAGGCGATCGGCCGGCCGGTGACGATGCTCATTCCGCACGACCATCTTGACGAGGAAGTCTCGATCATCAGCCGCATACGCGCCGGCGAGCGTGTGCCGTCCTACGAAACGGTCCGGCAGCGCAAGGACGGCTCGCGCGTTCCAGTGTCGCTCACCATTTCGCCAATCCGCGACGGCATCGGCCGCATCATCGGCGCCTCGAAGATCGCGCGCGACATCAGCGTTACCAAGGAAAGCGAGCGGCGCATCCGGTTGCTCATGCGCGAAGTCAACCATCGGGTGAAGAACCAGTATTCGGTCATCATCTCGATGATCCGCGAAACCACCAAGAAGGCCAGCACGCCGCAGGCTTTCCTCGACCAGGTGCGCGAGCGGATCATGGCGCTTTCGGAATCCCACGACCTTCTCGTCAACGCCGAGTGGCGCGGCGCCACGGTCGCCGAACTTGTCGGGGCGCAGATCAGACCGTTTGCCGCGCAGGACCGGGTCTCGGTGAACGGACCGCTGATCGTGCTCGAACCGAACGCGGTGCAGTATCTCGGCATTGCCTTTCACGAGCTTGCCACCAATTCGGCAAAGCATGGCGCCCTGTCGCACCAGGCGGGACGGGTCGAAATCGCATGGCAGGTGACGGATGCAGCCGACGGCGCCGGCATGTTCCGCCTGGTGTGGCGTGAACTGGACGGGCCTGTCGTCGACGGCATGGCGCGCCAGGGTTTCGGCACGGTCGTCCTCAAGCGCGTCGCGCCCCAGGCGCTGAGGGGCACAAGCAGCCTGGAATTCGACAGACAGGGGGTCGTCTGGTCGCTCGAGGCGCCGATGTCTTCCGTGGAGACGTCCTTCGCCGCCGCCTTGGCATAGTGAGGGAACCATCGTCCCTGCCTGAGGTTCTCCGTATGAAGGGAGGACTGGCCATGGACGACGACGCACAGAACCATGCCCGCAAGGTGCGTGACGAGACCTCCCTTGGCACGCTCATTGGCGGCGGAGACCGGCATCACCTTTGACCAGGCGGGGGAGCTGATCGCCTTGATCGGCACCAATCGCAGTTCCCTGCTGCGCGAGGCCCGACTGTTGAAGAAGCGGTCGGGCCAGTTGCCTCGCTAGGCGAGGCGACGTTAGCGGAGACCGGGTTCAGCTGGCTCATCCTGGACGCCGAGACTGCCGTTTTCGGCCAGTTCGCCGTTGGGCAGCGGGCCGCATCCCTCGACAATGGCGGTCAGGCCATCAAATTCCATAGGCGCGCCATAGAATTGGGACACTTGCACGACAAGACACTCGACGTCTTCAAGCGCAATGTTTTCGGAGAGATTGCTCCGCCGCACCTCCTCGGCCACGGCGGTGACGTTGACTACGCCTCGCGCGTGCAGCGCCGTCAGGACCTGAACATTGAGATCTTCCCGCAATTGAGCCGAATATCCATAGCGCATGGGAAAGCCCTTTCAGGACCGATTTCCTTGAGATAAAACATGCGCCTTGCGGGATCGGACTGCAAGAAAAATATTCATAATTATCTATTATAATCAATTATTTAGCAGAGTGCGCCGATCGCTCAATAGACGCCTGTCGCTCATCGTCGGACTTGTACGCCGGTCGCTGCACCAACACTCTTGACGACAAAGGTGGCAAGCACTAACTCTACTGTCACTGAGCGAAATACTAACTTGTCTCGTTTTCGTTTCCGGCGATGGGAGGCGTCAATGGCTGACTTGGAACGACCCGAACGACTTCAGATCATGCTGACGGCCGAGGAATTGGCAGCCTTGGAGAACTGGCGTTTTGAAAAACGCATGCCAAGCCGCTCGGCCGCGGTTCGAGAATTGCTGCGGCGCGGCCTCGACTCAGATGGGTTCTTGACGGCGGCGCAAGGTTCCAAATCCCAGGACTTTGGCATCCTGCCCAATTCCGAAATTACCGACGGACCGGCTGAGTAGGCCTAGAGCGGTTCATCGTTTCACGGAAACGCCGAACCGCTCTATCTCTTTGTTTGACGCAATTCCGGACCGCTACGCACTTTTCCTGGAATTGCTCTATCTCTTTGTTTTGACGCAATTCCGAACGGCAAACCGCTACGCACTTTTCCTGGAATTGCTCCAGGTCGCGTCCTCTATCTCGGCTTGCCTCTGCGCCGCTTCGTCGGCGCTGAACGCGTGGCTCTCAGTCGGTCCTGATCCAGACGCCCTTGGTGTTCAGATATTCGTCCAGGTGCTCGGCCCCGCCCTCGCGGCCGTAGCCGCTCATCTTGTAGCCGCCGAACGGCACCGCCGGGTCGAGCGCGTGATAGGTGTTGACCCAGACCGAGCCGGCGCGCAGGCGGTTGGCCAGCTGATGCGCCTTGCCGACATCGCGCGTGAACACGCCGGCGGCAAGCCCATAGGGCGTGTCGTTGCCGCGCCGCACCGCCTCGTCCAGCGTGTCGAAAGGCAGCGCCGAGATGACCGGGCCGAAGATCTCTTCCCTGGCGATGCGCATGTCGTCGGTCACGCCGGAGAAAACGCCCGGCGTGATGAAATTTCCCGAGCCAAGCGCCCCTTCGGTGATGCGCGTACCGCCGGTCAGCAGCCTGGCGCCTTGCCGCGTGCCGTCCTCGATGAAGCCGGTGACGCGTTCGAGCTGGCGGAGCGAAATCAGCGGCCCGATCTCGGTCGCCGGATCGGCGCCATCGCCGATCCGGAGCTTTGCCGCGAAGGCGGCGACCCGTTCGACGAATTCCTCATAGATCGGCCGTTCGACGAACAGCCGCGAACCGGCGATGCAGATCTGGCCGGAATTGGCGAAGACCGACATCGCCGCGACCGGCACGGCGCGTTCGAGATCGGCGTCGGCGCAGACGATCACCGGCGACTTGCCGCCAAGCTCGAGCGAGACGCGCTTCATGTTGGAGGCGGAAGCGCGCAGGATGTTCTGGCCGGTGGCGGTGGAGCCAGTGAAGACCAGCTTGTCGACATCCATATGGGCGGTCAGAGGCGCGCCGGCCTCCGCACCCGTGCCGGTGACGATGTTGACGACGCCGTCCGGCACGCCCGCTTCCAGCATCAGGTCAGCAATCAAGAGCGGCGTCAGCGGCGCCTCCTCCGAGGGCTTGAGCACGATGGTGCAGCCGGTGGCCAACGCCGGGCCGATCTTCCAGATCGAAGCGGCGGTCGGTGCGTTCCAGGGAATGATGGCGCCGACAACGCCAACCGGCTCCTTGCGCGTGTAGGAGACGATGTCGCCGGGCAGCGAATTGCCGATCGTGTGGCCATGGATGGACGTGGCCATGCCGGCATAGAAGCGCAGCATGCCGAGCACGCGGTTCCTGTTGGCAAGCGTGCGGGCGATGGGCATGCCCATGTCGGTGGTGTCGGAAAGCGCGATCTCCTCCCAATGGCGCTCCATGAGATCGGCAATCTTCAAGAGCAGAAGCTGGCGCTCATAGGGCTTGAACCGGCTCCACGGCCCCTCGAAGGCGCGGCGGGCAGCGGCGACCGCCAGGTCGATATCTTTGGAATCGGCTTGCGGCACTGTGCCGATCACCGCCCCGGTGGCGGGATTGCGCGTCTCGAAGCTGCGCCCGCTTGCGGCATCGCACCATTTGCCGTCGATCAGCATCTTGCGATGCCGGCCGTCGATGGGGGCGCGCAAGGATAAATCTCTGGCCGATACCGTCATCTTGCAAATCCCGATTTTCGCATGGACTCAGCCTAGTTGAAGACCGTCATTCAAACAAAGGCAATCGCGGGGGGCGTCGACCTGACGGCGCCCCGGATTCGATCGCCGGCTTGAGCGTTTTCCGCGGCGCGCAGGTGCTCTGCTTGCACCGCCGGAGCCTCTCAGTGAGTAGCCGGCACAGGCTTTCCACCCCGCTCCCTGGTTCGAGACGAGCGAGACTCGCGTGGCGGCGAAGCCGTGGCGGCTGTCGTGCGCCCGGCGATCAGATCCGCCGCCTTTTCGGCGATCATGATGACGGCGGCGTTGGTGTTCGAGGAGACGATGCGCGGCATCACCGAGCTGTCGCAGACGCGCAGGCCCTGCAGGCCACGCACGCGAAGCTCGGGATCGACGACGCTTTTCGCATCACCGCCCATCCGGCAGGTGCCGACCGGATGGTAGGCGCTGCGCCCGTGCTCCCGGGCGAAGGTTTCCAGCGCCGCGCGCCCATTCGTCCCCACCCCCGGCAGGTGTTCGCGCCGGATGAAGGGCGCAAAAGCCGGCTGCGACAGGATCTCGCGGCTGATCTCGATGCCCTCGACGGCGCGCTCGAGATCGTAGCGCTCGGCGAACGGGTTTGGATCGATGACCGGCGGCGCGCGCAGGTCCGCCGATCTCAGCGTGACGCTGCCGCGTGAGCGAGGCCGCACATGGTAGGAGTTCAGCGTGCAGCCATTGCCGCCGGGAACCGAGCCGATGCCTTCCTCGACGCCGGCGCCGGGCAGGAAATGGAACTGGATGTCGGGGGTCTTCTCGGTGCGGTCGCCCCACCAGAAGGCGCCGGCCTCGACAATGTTGGACGCCACCGGCCCCTTGCCGAACAGCGCATATTCGAGGCCGGCGACCGCCTGCCAGCGCTTCTTCTTGTAGCGGTCGATGCCGTGCGGACCGTTGAGCTCGGCGACGACGTCGACATCCATGTGATCATGCAGGTTTTGCCCGACGCCGGGCAGGTCGTGGCCGACCTCGATGCCATGCTGGCCGAGATGGGTGGCCGGGCCGATGCCGGACAGCATCAAGAGCTTGGGCGAGCCGATGGCGCCGGCGGTGACGATCACCTCGCGCCCGGCGCGCAGCAGTTCTGGACGGCCGTTGACGATGATCTCGACGCCGATCGCGCACCCGTTCTCGACGACGATGCGGCTGACCGTGGCGTCGGTGCGCAGTTCGAGGTTCCTGCGGCCAAGCGCCGGCTTGAGATAGGCGACGGCCGTGCTGCTGCGCTTACCGTTGCGCGTCGTGGTCTGGTAGAAGCCGGCGCCTTCCTGCTCGCCGGCATTGAAGTCGGCCCTGAACGGAAGGCCGGCTTCTTGTGCGGCCCTGATGAAGTCGCGCGTCAGCGGATGCGGCGTGCCGCTGGAAACGCCGAGCGGCCCCTCGATGCCGTGCTGCGGACCGGCGAAGGTGTCGTTGCCCTCGGAGCGCCGGAAATACGGCAGCACCTCGGCATAGCTCCACCCCGCACAGCCGTCCTCGGTCGCCCATCCGTCATAGTCCTGCGGACAGCCGCGGGTGAACACCTGGGCGTTGATCGAGGAGCCGCCGCCAAGAACACGGGCCTGCGGATAGACCATGGTGCGCCCATCGATCATCTTGCCGGGTGCCGTCTCGTAGCCCCAGATCAGCGGGCCGGACGTCATCTTGAAGAAGCCTACGGGCAAATGGATGTAGCGGTCGGTGTCGGGCGGGCCGGCCTCCAGCAGGACGACCGACAGGTCCGGATCGTCGCTCAGCCTTGCGGCAAGAACGCAGCCGGCCGAGCCGCCGCCGACGATGATGTAGTCCGGCATTTTTCCTCCCGTTGCTTCCGGCCCTGGCGCGCCCAACGATCTCAAGTCCCTTGTGCCGCGTCAAGAGAAAGGGTATGGTTGCCGTGTTGAATGGTTGTCGTACAAGTGGAGGAACTTGGCAACCCCTGCCGAAGAGCCCGGCGCTCCCCGCGCATGTCGCCGATCGGAAAAACACCGATTTCAACTGGGAGGTTCGAGAATGAAGGACAGGACAATTTCCGCGCGTTCCGGCATGGTCAGCCGCCGGACGCTGATGATGGGCGCCACCGCCGGCCTGGCGGCCGTCGCGATGCCGAGTGTCTTGCGGGCGCAGGACAAGCCGACGCTGGTGACGTCGATCCGCTCGCTATCCAACCCCTACCATGCCGTCTGGAAGACCGGCGCCGAGGCCTACGCCAAGGCTGTCGGGCTGGAGCATGTGACGCTGGTTTCGGAAGGCAACAGCGAGAAGGGCATCGCCAATATCAAGGCCATGCTGGCCAAGACCGGCGGCAACATGGTGCTCAATTCCGACCCCAACGACACGCCGGATGCGCGGCCGATCGTCGAGGCCTGCGCCAAGGCGGGCGCCTATGTCGTGACGCAGTGGAACAAGCCGCCGGACCTGCACCCGAAGGACTTCAATCCGAACTATGTCTCCCATATCGAGTTCGACGGCATCTCGAGCGGCAAGACCATCGCCGAGATCCTGTTCAAGACGATCGGCGGCAAGGGCGGCATCGTGGCGCTCGGCGGCCTGATCTCGACCACTGCGGCGATCGAACGCAAGAAGGGCCTCGACGCGGCACTTGCCGCCAATCCCGACATCAAGCTGCTCGACTTCCAGGTCGCCAACTGGAAATCGACCGAAGCCTTCGATTTGATGGGCAATCTGCTCACCCGCTTCGGCGACGACATCAAGGGCATCTGGGCCGCCAATGACGACATGGGCTCCGGCGCGCTCGAAGCGTTGCGCGCCGAAAACCTCGCCGGCAAGGTGCCGATCGTCGGCGTCGACGGCATCAAGACGGCGGTCGACGCGGTGCGCACGGGCGAGTTCGCCTGCACCGTGACCTCGGATCCGTTCTGGCAGGGCGGCATGGGCCTGGCCATCGGCTACAACGCCAAGATCGGCAAGTTCGATCCCACCAAGGAACCGCCGGAGCACCGCGAATTCTACGGCAAGGCGGTGCTGATTTCGCACGACAATGTCGAGGAATACTACAAGACCAATGTCGAGGCACAACCGACAGTGGACTGGAACGATCTGTGGGGTCGAGTGACCGGAGCGATCCGCACCTGACCCATTGGAGCGGGCCCGCTTTCTCCCTGGCGGCGGCCCGCTCCCTTTTGCAGGCGTCGTGCGTTGCTCGGCGACTGCCGTTCTGCAGACGGGAAGCGGTTTCTTGACAATCGATACAGAACCCATGAAGTCCGTTTCGGACATCGAGCGGACAACGCTTATGACACTCCTCCCCGGCCGTATCGCCGCCCTGTTCGGCGGCAGGCGCTGGCGCAGCCTGGCACCGCTGGCAGTGCTGATCGCCTTGTGCGTGCTGATCTCTGTCGCCAATCCCAATTTCATCGAGCTGCGCAATCTCGTGCGCGTCGCCAATTCCGCGGCCGTGCCGCTGACGATGGCGATGGGGCTGACCTTCATCATCCTGATGGGCAGCATCGACCTTTCGGTCGAAGGCACGCTGTCGGTGGCGGCCATGGTGGTGGTGCTGCTCGCCGCCAACGACAGCAACGGCAATGACTATGGCTGGCTGGCGGTGCTGGCGGCCATCGGGGCCGGCACCGCCATGGGGCTGGTCAGCGGCCTTGTGCAGACAGTGCTGCGGATTCCTTCCTTCATGGCGACGCTCGGCATGTGGTTCATCGGCCTTGGGCTCTCGGTCTACATGCTCGGCGGCTCGGCGATCCGGCTCAACGACGCCTCGATCCGCGAGCTGGCGCTCGCCCGTCTGCTCGGCCTGCCGCTGGCGGTCTGGGTCGCCGCCGGGGCATTCCTGCTCGCCGCAGTCATCCAGTACTACACGAAGCTCGGGCGCCACATTCTGGCGATCGGCGGCGATGAGGATGTGGCCAAGCTCTCCGGCGTCAACGTCACAGGCGTGCGCATCACTGCCTTCGCGCTCGCCGGCTTCTTCTTCGGCATTGCTGGCGTGCTTGCCGCCGCCCAGCTTGGCCAGTCGCACGCCGTCATCGGCGACGGCAGGCTGTTTGCCGCGGTCACCGCCGTCGTGGTCGGCGGCACGGCGCTGACCGGTGGCGAAGGCGGCGTCGTCAACACGCTGATCGGCGTGCTGATCGTCACCGTGCTTGCCAACGGCATGATCCTGCTCGGCATCTCGCCCTACATCCAGCAGACCGTGCAGGGCCTGATGATCATCGCCGCGGTGGCGCTGTCGCTCGACCGCGTCCGCCTCAAGATCGTCAAGTGAACGCCATGCTGCGCGCCGCCAATATCATCAAGAATTTTCCCGGCGTGCACGCCTTGCGCGACGTCAGCATCGAGGTTCGGCCGAACGAAGTGGTCGGGCTGATCGGCGAGAACGGCGCCGGCAAGTCGACGCTGATGCGGGTGCTGGCCGGCACCTATCGGCCGGATGGCGGCAGCCTCACCCTCGACGGCGAACAGCTCAAGCTGCGCAATGCGCGCGACGCGGTACGACACGGCATCGGCATGGTGTTCCAGGAGCAATCGCTGGTGCTCAACCTGACGGTGGCCGAGAACATCTATCTCGGCGAGGAAAACCGCTTCACACGTCTCGGCATCGTCAACTGGCGTGCCATGAACAGTGCGGCGCGCCGCCAGCTTGCCAAGATCGGCGTCGACATCGACGTCACCCGGCGCACCTCCGAGCTCACCTTCGCGGCGCGCCAGATGGTCGAGCTGGCCAAGGCGCTGACCCTGGAGGAAATGGTCGAGCGGCCGTTGCTGATCCTGCTCGACGAGCCGACCTCCGTGCTCAACGGCGCCGACATCGAGGTGCTGTTCGCGCGCGTCCGCGCGCTCAAATCCCGCGCCAGCTTCGTCTTCGTCTCGCATCGCCTCGACGAGGTGCTGGCGATCTCCGACCGCGTCTACACGATGAAGGATGGCGCGGTGGTCGCCGAACACAGCACCGCCGACGTCACCGCGCCGGAACTGCACGAGATCATGGTCGGTCGCGGGCTGCAGGCCGAATATTACCGCGAGGCCCGCCAGCAGCAGCCGCGCGACGAGATCCGGGTCGAAACCAGGGGACTGGGTGCCGCCGGCGCCTATCGCGGCGTCGATCTCAAGATCCGCGCCGGCGAGATCGTCGGCATTGCCGGTGTCGTCGGCTCGGGCCGCGAGGAGGTCACGCGTACGATCGGCGGACTGCTCCAGCACAGCGCGGGCGAATTGAAGATCGCCGGCGAGGCGGTGCATTTCGGCTCGCCGGAGCCGGCCGTGCGCAAGGGTATCGGCTATGTGCCGCGCGAGCGGCGGCTCGAAGGCCTGGTGATGTTCCTGTCGATCGCGGAGAACATCTCGCTGGCCGACCTGTCGAGCGTGATGCGCCATGGCGCGATCGACTATGGCAAGGAGCGGCGGCTCGCCGCCGACTGGATCAAGCGGCTGCGCATCAAGGCGCCAGGCCCCGATGCCGCCTGCCGCAAGCTCAGCGGCGGCAACCAGCAGAAGGTGGTGCTGGCGCGCTGGATGACGGCGGGCTCGCGCATCCTCGTGCTCGACCATCCGACACGGGGTCTCGACGTCGGCGCCAAGGAAGAGGTCTACGAGCTGGTTCGTGATCTCTGTGAGCAGGGCGTCGCGATCCTTCTGATCTCCGACACGCTGGAGGAGACGATCGGCCTGTCGCATCAGGTGCTGGTGATGCGCGACGGCGAGATCACCGCGCGTTTCGACGCCAGTCCGGGAAACAAGCCGAAGCAGGTCGACCTGTTGCGGGCGATGGTGTGAGGCAGGCCGATGAATGAGATCTTTTCACTCAGGCCCTTCCTCGACAGCAAGTGGACGCACGGCGCCATACCGCTGGTGCTGCTTGTCGCCCTCTTGCTGATCATCGAGATCGCCGCGCCCGGCTTCCTGACCGGCGAGACGACCGCGCTGCTGTTCGCCAACACAGCGGTGCTGTTCATCCTGGCGACCGGCGTCACCTTCGCCATCCTGCTCGGCGGCATCGACCTGTCGATCCAGGCCGTCGCCTCGCTGGCCAGCGTCATCCTGGCGCAGTTGCTGCCCTCGCTTGGGCTCGCCGCCTTTCCGGTGGCGATCCTGTCCGGTCTTGCCTTCGGAATGCTGAGCGGCATCGTCCATGTCAAGCTGCGCGTGCCGTCCTTCGTGGCGACGCTGGCCACGGGCGGCGTGGTGACCGGCATCGCGCTCTGGGTGTCCGACGGCCGCGCCATCACCATCGAGGAAGCGGGGCGCGAAAACACCGCCTGGATCAATGCGACGGTCGCCGGGGTGCCGGTGGTGGTGCTGATCTCGGCGGTGATCGGCATCGTCAGCTTTCTCGCGCTGCGCTACACGCGCTTCGGCCGCCAGGCGATCGCCGTCGGCGCCGGCGAGCCGGCCGCCTGGGCCGCCGGCATCAATGTCGACCGCACCAAGATCGTCGCCTTCGCGGCGTCCGGCATGCTGGCGGCAATAGCCGGCGTGGTGCTGGCAGCCAGGCTGTCGAGCGGTTCGCCGGTTCTCGCCAATCAGCTGCTGCTGCCGGCGATTGCCGCCGTCATCGTCGGCGGCACGGCCATCACCGGCGGGCTGGGCGGGGTCGCCCGCACGGCGGTCGGCGCGCTGATCATCTCGATCGTGCGCATCGGCATGACCTTCGTCGGCATCAACATCTTCCTGGAAAACATGGTGTTCGGTGCAGTCCTCATCGCCGCCGTCGCCATCACCATCGACCGCAGCAAGATCGCGGTCATCAAGTGACAGAGCCTAGCGCATCGCCTCCCAAGCAAGCGCGGACAGGACGGGACCGCAACGGCGCAACGCCGAGGCGGCTCCGCTTGCCCAGGTCACTACATCGTGTCGAGGCCGATCAGCTCGATCTTGTAGCCGTCCGGGTCTTCGACAAAGGCAATGTGGGTGGTTCCATGCAGCATCGGCCCGGGCTTGCGCGGGATCTTGGCACCGCGCTTCTCGAGTTCGGCACAGACGGCGTAGATGTCGTTGACGCCGAGCGCCAGATGGCCGAAGCCGGTGCCGATCTCATAGGGCTCCTCCCTGCCCCAGTTCAGCGTCAGTTCGACGACGGCCTCCTTGTCCTCCGGGCCGTAGCCGACAAAGGCATTGGTGAACTTGCCGCCGGGATAGTCGTCCCGGCGCAGCAATGTCATGCCGAGAACCTCGGTGTAGAAGGCAATCGACTTGTCGAGGTCGAGAACCCTGATCATGGTGTGCATGTAGCGGAAGCGGCCTGCGGCGTCGCTCATGGGGAAAGTCCTCCGGATTCGGCGATTTGTCTGTCTGATCATCCGCATCAAACGGTTGGTGGGGCTTCGCTTGATGTTCTTAATCAGGGTTGTATGATAACACTACAAGTACAATGGTTGTCCAGCCGTTTTCCGAGGGGTCGCAGAGCCAGATCATGAACGCCGTGCAGCCCACATCGCTGATCGCCACGCTGGCCGGCGTGCTGCCGGACGGCGGGCTGCTGACCGCCGACGAGGATCTGGCGCGCTACAGCCGCGACTGGTCGGGCGATCATTTCGGCCGCCCGCTGGCGGTGGCGCGTCCGGCTTCGGTCGAGGAGATGTCGGCCCTGATGCGGCGCTGCCATGAGGAGCGCATTCCGGTCGTGCCGCAGGGCGGCCTGACCGGTCTCGTCGGTGCGGCGGTGGCGGCCGACAGCTGCGAAGTGGTGATCTCGCTGGAGCGCCTGAACAGGATCCGCTCGGTCAGCCCGATCGATTTCGCCATGGTGGTCGAGGCCGGCTGCATTCTCGAGGACGCCAAGCGCGCGGCGGAAGAGAACGACTGCCTGCTGCCGATCACCTTCGGGGCGCAGGGAAGCTGCCGCATCGGCGGCAATGTCGCCACCAATGCCGGTGGCTTCAATGTGCTGCGCTACGGCATGACCCGCGACCTCGTGCTTGGACTGGAGGTGGTTCTGGCCGACGGGCGGGTGTGGAACGGGCTGAAGGTGCTGCGCAAGGACAATCGTGGTTATGACCTCAAGCAGGTCTTCATCGGCAGCGAAGGCACGCTCGGCATCGTCACCGCGGCGGCGCTGAAGCTCTATCCCAAGCCGACCCAGGTCGAAACCGCGTTGATCGGGCTGCGCTCGATCGAGGACGCCATGGCGCTCTATGCGCGGGCGCGGCGCGACTGCAGCGACCTCTTGACCGCCTTCGAGCTGATCCTGCGCGGCGGCATCGAGATCACGCTGCAGGCCCGGCCGGACTTCGCCGATCCGCTCGCCAGGCCCTACCCGGTCTACGTCCTGGCCGAGGTTTCTTCCGGCGGGCTGGTCGATCTCCAGGCCATGCTGAGGGATTTTCTGGCCGTTGCGGCCGATCTCGTCGAGGATGGCGTCATGGCGTCGAGCCGCGCCCAGGGCGAGCGGCTGTGGCTCTACCGCGAGATCATGGTCGAACGCCAGGGCCGCGGTGGCCGCTATCTGCGCACCGACGTCTCGGTGCCGATCTCCAGGCTCGCCGATTTCGTTACCGACGCGCTGGCGGCGCTGGAGCGGACCCGCCCCGACGCGCTCGCCGTCACCTATGGCCATGTCGGCGACGGCAACATCCACCTCAACGTCGTGCCGCCGGAAGGCATGGCAGCCGAAGCGGTCGAGCATCTGTTCGAAGAGGCGGAAAAGCAGATCTTTGCCGTCGTCGACCGCTATGGCGGGTCGATCAGCGCCGAGCACGGCATCGGCCGGGTCAAGCAGAAGGCGTTCCTCGAACGCATCGACCCGGTGGCGCTCGATCTTGCGGCCGGCATCAAGGACGCGTTCGACCCGCACCGCATCTTGAGCAATGGCCGCATTCTGGCGTCCAAATCCTCCCTCGACTATAGGTGAGCGATGACGCTGAAGCTCGACAAAGTCAATCGTGGTCCGCATCTCTCGACTCTGGTCGCGAGTTCCATCTCGCGCGAGATCGCGCAGGGACGACTGAAGCCTGGCGACCAGCTGCCGACCGAGCAGGCACTGGCGACAACTTTCGGGGTCAGCCGCAACGTCGTGCGCGAGGCGATCGCAAGGCTGCGCTCGGAAGGCCGCATTTGGTCGCAGCAAGGACGCGGCGCCTTCGTCACCGATGCCAACAACCCGACCGTGCTGACCATCGACTACGAAGCGCTGCAGCGGGCCGATTCCTTCCGCAGCCTGTTCGAACTGCGCGGCATCCTCGAAGTGCAGGCCGCCGCACTCGCCGCCAGACGGCGCACCGATGCCGATCTCGCGGCGATGAGCGAGGCGCTGGCCGGCATGCGCGCGGCACCCTACGGCAGCGTTGCCTGGCTGCGCAGCGACCTCGAGTTCCACCGCACCGTCGCCGAGGCGACGCGCAACAGCTACATGGGCCAGTTCCTGGTTTTCGTGTCCGAACGGGTGCGCGAAAGCATTCTCGCCGCCGGCAACCAGCAGAAATCCGACGACATGGCGCGCATCACGCTCGGCGAGCATGAGCGCATCCTGAAAGCGATCCGTGCCGGCGACGCTGAAGAGGCACAGGCGGCGATGCGCGACCATCTGGCCGGTGCGGCGCTGCGCGTTGGGCTGCATGATGGGGAGGCGGCGGAGGAAGCTGCAGCGCCGACGAAGGAGGTGGCGTCTCCGGTGCGGCATTCGAGATTGCGGAAGGCTGTGCGGGGGCGGGTTGGGGGGTAGCGGTTTCGTCCTGCCTTCGTTGTAAGGTCGTCAACCGGCAAATCGCATATGTCAGCGCTAGCCCCCTCTCCGTCTCGGCTTTGCCGAGCCACCTTTCCCCCATTTCATGGGGCGAGGAAATGCTAATCGCAGAGGTCGCGGCCTTTGAAAGCTTGGGTTCCTCGCCCCCACAAAGTGGGGGAGAGGTGGCTCGGCGAAGCCGAGACGGAGAGGGGAGCGGCTTGCGCGATTTCACGCCGCCGGCGGCCCCGCCAACGACACCCAATTCAACCCCGCAGCAATATCCGACAACGCCGGCTTCTCGCCATGGCCGGTGGTGGCCGCATCCCCACCGCGCTATTTCAGAGGCAGAAAGAGTTCAAGGACCACTTCGCGTAGCGGCCCCTCAGGGAAGTGCGACAGATGTCGCTGGCAATAGATCGGAAAGTCGCGTGCTTCCTCGCCGCTAGCGGGTAGCCATTCACGGTAGAGGTAGAGCGCTGCGGGTTCGAGATTGTTGGTGTCGCCGGGGTAGCGCAGCACCGCGCAGCGTCCGCCGGGGATCACGCCAGCCTTCATTTGCGCGTCGTTCGCCTCGATCGGCTGGTCGGTTCCGGCACAAATGTCCATGCTATAGTCGGCCGGGACCGCGGGCTCCCTTTCGGAACGGAAGACGTTGAAAGTCGGGCTTGTCTCGGGCGACAGACCGGCGGCTTTGCGCCAGGCGATGAACCGCTGGACGGTGTCCTGGAGCGTCGCCCGGTCTCCGCGATGCTCCATGATCGCCACCGGCGTGGGCGGCACATCGCGGATCGTCACGTCGTCGGGTTCGAAGATTATCTGCATGAGCGTGTTCCTTGCTTTGTCGAGAGGCCCAAAGGCCATGAGCCACGACCCCCAGTCGGGAGACTTCCGGAACGACGAAGGCGATTGTCCGAACCGCTGCCGAAAGGCGCGGGCGAAGGCATCCGGTGCGTCGTAACCGGCATCCATCGCTATATCGGTGACGCTTTGGGCGTCGCTCTCGGCAAGCCTGTAAGAAGCGCGCTTCAGGCGGGCGAGCTGGACATAGCGATGCACGGACACCCCGAAGGTTGACGTGAACTGCCGGTGGAAATGGAATTTCGAGAACGCCGCGACGCCGCTCAACGCCTCCAGGCCCAGATCGTCGTCCAGATGCTGGTCTATGTGGTCCAGCACCCGCTGCATCCGGGCATGGTAGTTTTCAAGTGCCGCCTTCAACGTCTCGTCCTCCGTGGCAACACCAGATAGGCGCTCCCGGACATAACGCGCTCGACCGATCTTGCGGTTTGACACGGATTGACGAGTGTCCGCCAGCAGCCGCTGGCGCCTTCACGCAGCCTAGTCCCCATGTGGCAGCGCAGGCCCCTCTCCGTCTCGGCTTCGCCGAGCCACCTCTCCCCCATTTCATGGGGGCGAGGAAACGCTAATCTCCGAGGTTACAGCCTTGAAAAGCTTGGGTTCCTCGCCCCCACAACGTGGGGGAGAGGTGGCTCGGCGAAGCCGAGACGGAGAGGGGGAGCGCCGTACGCGATTTCACACCGCCGGCGGCTCAACCAGCGACACCCCATTCAGGCCCGCAACAATATCCGACAATGCCGGCACGAACTTCTCGCCATGGCCTGTGGCGACCGCGGTGGCGAAGCCGTTGCGCACCGCAGCGCCGATCGGATTGGCGACACCGCCCGCCTGGGCAAAGGACGCGAGATAGGTCATGTCCTTCAGCGCGTTGACGATCGCAAAACGCTGCGCGTTCTCGTTGCGGTTCAGGACGAAGTCGAAGAAGGCCTGGTAGAAGCCGCAATCCATGCGGCTGCCGGAGATGACGCTGTTGAAGACCTGCGGCGTCAGCCCGGCCTTGACGCCAAGCGTCAGCGCCTCCGAATAGATGGCGGAATAGCCCATCGAGACGAAATTGTTGAGCAGCTTCATGGTGTGGCCGCTGCCGGTCGGCCCGGTGTGCACGATGCGCGCGGCGAAGGCTTCGAGCACCGGCCGCGCGCGCGCGACGGCGCCGGCCGGGCCGCCAACCATGACGTCGAGCTTGCCTTCGGCCGCTTCCTTGGGCGTGCGTGCCAGCGGCGCGTCGATCAGCGTCACGCCTTGCGCGGCGAGTTCGGCGGCCAGCGCTGTCGTCGAGGATGGATTGGAGGTCGAACAGTCGATGACAAGCAGCGGCTTGCTGGCGGCGGCTCGTCCGTCCGCAGCGGCGGCCAGCCCGTCAGCCCCCTTCACCAGCGCTTCCACCTCGCGCGATCCGGTGACGCACAGGATGACGATGTCGCAGGCTTCGGCGAGCATCCGAGGGCTTTCCGCCTCCGTGGCGCCGGCCGCCAGCAGCCGGTCGACCGTATCGCGGCTGCGATGGGCCCAGACTGTCAGCGGCCAGCCCTTTTCGAGCAGATTGGCGGCCATGCCGGCGCCCATGCTGCCCAGTCCGATGAAGCCGATGCGTTCCTTCATGCAATCCTCCAACCATGGTCCCGCGCCCGCAGGTCCGCATTTCGTCACCTTGCGGCGAGCATCCGTCGATGCAATCCTTCGCCAGAGAATCGGACCGGGGGCTGTCGGCCGCGATGGCGGAAAACGAGACCAGGCTTTTCGACGCCATACCGCAAGCGCCCAATCTGAGGAGCGGGCTGGTCAACACGCTGATCGCGCAGATCGAATCCGGCGATCTGGCGCCGGGCCAGAGGTTGCCGACCGAGCAGGAGATCGTTGCTGCGACCGGCGTCAGCCGCACCGTGGTGCGCGAGGCGCTTGCCTCGCTGCGCGCCAGGGGGCTGATCACCACGCGCCAGGGTCTCGGCGCCTTCGTCGCCAAGGACCCGCCGCCGAGGACCTTTTCCATCCTGCCGGACGATCTCGAATCGATCGACGAGGTGCTGCGCGTTCTGGAATTGCGCATGGGCATCGAGGTGGAGGCGGCCGGCCTTGCCGCCGAACGGCGCAGCGACGAGGCGCTGCGGCAAATGAATGCCCGGCTCGACGCGCTCGATGCCGCGGTCCGCGCCGGCAGCGCCGGCCTGGAGGAGGATTTCGGTTTCCACCGCGCCATCCTTGCCGCAACGCAGAACGCCAATTTCACGCGGCTGTTCGATACGTTCGGCAGCGCCATGATCCCGCGCCAGTGGACACGCCTCGACCGGATGACCGATGCCGAGCGGGAAAAATACCTGGCCCGCATGCAGCACGAGCATCGTGCCATCCTTACCGCGATCGAGGCCAGGGACGTCAATGCCGCACGGCGTGCCATGCGCAGCCACCTCAGCAAGGCCTATGCCCGTTTCGAAACGCTGCGCGACAAGGCCGGACAGGACTGACTGGCTGCTCATGTCGCGGCTTCCGCCACGCCGCCAGGATTGAGTTCGCCCATCAGCGGCATGTCGCACAATTCCGCGAAGCTTTGCGGCCTTACACTGTTGTCATACAACCCTGTAATCTGGTAAATCGGCCAGGCGCGGATGTCAATCGTCGCCATTCGGTAACATGCCGCGGGCAAGATTCGGCCAGCCACACAAACCGAAACGAGGACCAGAGTATGCAGTCACGGAAATTCGGCCGCACCGGACGCGAAGTCAGCGAGATCGGCTTTGGCTCATGGGCGATCGGCGCCTCGTGGGGCGAGGTCAATGACAGCGACGCGGTGGCCGCGCTGCACACGGCGCTCGATGCCGGCGTCACCTTCATCGACACCGCCGATGTCTATGGCGACGGCCGCTCCGAGAAGCTCATCGCCAGGGTGATGAAGGAACGCGGCGGCGAGCGGCCGTTCATCGCCACCAAGGCCGGAAAGCGGCTGCCGCAGCAGACGGTCGAAGGCTTCACCCAGGAAAATCTGACAAGTTGGGTCGACCGCAGCCTCCGCTATCTCGAGGCGGACACGCTCGATCTGGTGCAGCTGCATTGCCCGCTGACCGACCTCTACTACCATCCGGAAGTGTTCGGGCGCCTCGACCGCCTCGTCGAGCAAGGCAAGATCCGCAATTACGGCGTCAGCGTCGAGCGCGTCGAAGAGGCGCTGAAGGCGATGCAATATCCGGGCGTCGCCAGCGTGCAGATCATCTTCAACGCCTTCCGCCAGCGGCCGGCGGAATTGTTCTTCGACCTGGCGAAGAAGAACGATGTGGCGATCATCGCCCGCGTGCCGCTGGCGAGCGGGCTGTTGTCGGGCAAGTTCAAAGCCGACACCAAATTCGAGGACAGCGACCACCGCAAGTTCAACCGCAACGGCGAAGCCTTCGATGTCGGCGAAACCTTCTCGGGCGTGCCCTATGAGGTCGGGCTGGCAACGGTGGAACGCATCCGGCCGCTGGTTTCCGACGATGCGACAATGGCCGAATTCGCGCTGCGCTGGATTTTGATGTTCGACGCGGTCACGGTGGTCATTCCCGGCGCGCGCAATCGTACCCAGGCCCACTCCAATGCCGAAGCCGCGGCATTGCCGCCGCTGTCCGGCGCGGTCATGGACAAGGTCCGGGCCATCTACGACCAGGACATCAAGCCCTATGTGCATCAGCGCTGGTGAGAGCCAGCGCGCGGATCTGCATTGGCGCGCCAAGCGAATCCCAACACCGTCCGGTGCATGACGCGCCGGACCTTTGCGGCTGGCCGCTAACAAGGGCCAGAATTTCGGAGCCATTGCGCGGCTAGTTTTTGCTTGTGAACGCGCCGGCGGATTGTAGCTTGCCCGATGAGCCAGTCCGGCAGGGGTAGTTCACGAGATGACCGCCAGCAAAATTCCCATGGCCCCACAATGCCTCTGAAGGCTGCCGCTCACATAGAGGCCATGTCCGCTTTCGCGCTGGCGAATTTCGGCGGTTACGACAGGCCAACCCTCGCCCAGAACGAGTGCGCCTTTCCGCCCAGCCCGAGCGCGATCGCCGCCGGCCAGGACGCGATTGCCCGCAGCCATCTCTATCCCGACCCGGACTGGACGGCGCTGCGCGAGGCGATCGCGCAAGCCTATGGTATCGAGCGCGAGCTGATCCTGTGCGGCGCCGGCTCGATGGACCTGATCAGTTGCACCATCGCGGCGTTCGCGGGACCGGGCGACGAGGTGCTCGGCACCGCCTACGCCTATAATTTCGCGGCCTCCGCCGCGGCACGCGCCGATGCGGCCTACATCAAGGCGGCGGAACAGGAACTTGCCGTTTCGGTCGACAGCATTCTCGCTGCCGTGACGCCGGCGACGCGGATCGTCTTCGTCTGCAATCCTGGCAATCCGACCGGCACCCGCATCCGCAACGCCGAACTGCTGCGCTTGCGCGCCGCCCTGCGAGGCGACGTGCTTCTGCTGATCGACCAGGCCTATGGCGAGTTCGACGACCAGGATGTGCGGCCGGTCTTTGCGCTTGTCGGGCGCGGCGATACCGTCGTGCTGCGCACGCTCTCCAAGGCCTATGGCCTGGCCGGCGCGCGCGTCGGCTGGGGGCTGTTTCCGCCTGCGGTCGCGGCCGAAGTGCGCAAGATGCAGAACTCGAACCAGGTCACCACGCCGAGCCTGGCAATGGCGGTCGCCGCCGTCGAGGACCAGGCCTATATGCGCGAGACGGTGGCCCGCACGGCCGGGATCCGCGACCGGTTCGCGGATGATCTGCGGGCCGCCGGATACGATGTTCCCGAAAGCCGGACGAATTTCGTGCTGATCCGCTTCTCCGACGCTGCTGCCGCACAGGCCGCCGAGAGCGCCTTGCGCGGCGCCGATCTCATCGTGCGCAACCTCGGCGGCTACGGCCTCACGGACTGCCTGCGCGCAACGGTCGGCCCGCAAGAGATGATGGATCGGGCGCTGCGCATCCTGATCGACAGGCGCGATGGATAGATTTGGCGACCGCGTTCGAGGGGAGAGTTGAGACATGCCGTATCTGCCCGTCCGTGACTTCGTCGGCTATGGCGACAAGCCGCCCTCGGCCGAGTGGCCCGGCGGCGCCAAACTGGCGCTCAACATCGTCGTCAACTACGAGGAAGGCGCCGAATACAGCATCGGCGAAGGCGACGGTGTCTCCGAGGCGATCCTGTCGGACCTTGCCGTGTCGCCGGCGGTGCCGGGCCTGCGCAACCGCAACATGGAATCGCTCTACGAGTACGGCTCGCGCGTCGGCGTCTGGCGGCTGCTGTCGCTGTTCCAGGCCAAGGACATTGTTCCGACCTTCTACGTGGTCGGGCGGGCGCTGGAGCTTTATCCGGACGCCGGCAAGGCGATCGCCGCACTCGGCAGCGACATCGTCTGCCATGGCTGGCGCTGGATCGACTACGCGCCGCTCAGCGAAGACGAGGAACGCGAGCATATCGCGATGACGGTGGACGCCGTGCAGCGGATCACCGGCATCCGTCCGCTTGGCTGGTACACCGGCCGGCCCAGCCTCAACACGCGCCGGCTGGTGGTGGAGCATGGCGGCTTCCTGTTCGATTGCGACGACTACAATGACGACCTGCCCTACTTCGTCGAGGTCGATTCCAAGCGACATCTGGTCGTCCCGCATAGCTTCGACAACAATGACAGCCGCTTCTCGCGCGGCTCGGGCCTGGAGACCGGCAGCCAGTTCTTCGAATATGTCGGCGATGCCGTGGACTGGCTGCTGGCGGAAGGCGAAAAGACACCGCGCATGATGACGGTGTCGCTGCATTGCCGGCTGGCGGCACGGCCGGGCCGCATGATCGGACTGGCCCGCTTCCTCGACAAGATCAAGGCCAATCCCGACATCTGGATCTGCCGCCGCTCGGACCTTGCCCAGCATTGGCTGGACCGGTTCGGCGGCTGAGGATCGTGCGGCGGTTTGAGACCGCCGAACGGGTCTCTATGCCCGTAGCCGCTTGCCTTCGGGGTCGAAGGGCGGCTGTTTCAAAAGCACGGCGTCGTGCGGCCGCCCGAGTATGGCGACCGACACTTTGTCGCCCGCCTTGGCCGAGCCGGCCTTGACATAGCCGAGCGCCAGCGACTGCTCGACGAAGTAGCCATAGGCGCCCGACGAGACCTGGCCGATCGGCGTGCCGTCCGGCAGGAAGATCGGCTCGCCGCCGGTCGCGTCGGCATCTTTGGCGTCGATCGACAGCATGATCAGCTCATCGCGCGCCGGCCTGTCGGCGATGGCGGCATAGGCGTCGCGGTTGAGGAATTCGCCCTTGTCCATTTTGACAAGCCGGTCGAACTTGACCTCCTGCGGCCAGTATTCGGGCGAATATTCGCGGCTCCAGCTGCCATAGCCCTTTTCGACGCGCAGCGACATCAGCGCGCGCGAGCCGACCGGCCCGGCACCGACTTCGCTGCCGGCCTTGAGCAGGGCACTGTAGAGCTCGACCTGGCTGGCGGCCGGACAATAGAGCTCCCAGCCGAGGTCGCCGGTGAACGAGACGCGCAACGCCACCACGTCGACGCCGGCGACGGTGATCTGGCGCGAGCGCATGAAGGGAAACGCCTCCGTCGACAGATCGGCATTGGTCAGCCGCTGCAGCAATTCGCGCGATTTCGGCCCGGCGACGTTGAAGCCGCAAAGGTCCTCGGTGCGTGAGCGGAACGTCGTGCCTTCGGGCAGCGGGACAGCCTTGAAGAACCTTTGATGGAAGCGTTCGGCCATGCCCGAACCGAACACCCTGAACTCGTCATCGGCGAGCTTCGTCACGGTGAAATCGCCGGCGATGCCGCCGCGCTTGCCGATCAGCGGCGTGAGGCAGGAGCGGCCGATTTCCGTCGGCATGCGGTTGGCGAACAGCGCGTTGAGCCAGGCCTCGGCGCCCGGACCCTTGACCTCGTATTTGGCAAAGTTCGACACGTCGATGATGCCGGCATGCTCGCGCAGCATGCGCGACTCGCGGCCGACCGGCCCCCACCAGTTCTGGCGGGTGAAGCCGATCGTCTCCTCGCGCGGCTCGCCTTCGGCGGCAAACCAGAGCGGATGCTCCCAGCCGAAATTGAGGCCGAAGACGGCGCCCATCTGCTTTTGCATGTCATAGGCCGGGCGGGTGCGGACCGGGCGCCCGGCGGCGCGTTCCTCGTTGGGGAAATGGATCTTGAAGCGGTGGCTGTACTGATCCTGCACGCGGGCCTTGGTGAAGGCCTTGCCGGCCCAGTGACCGAAGCGCGCCATGTCCCAGGCGAACATGTCGAGCGAAGGCTCGCCCTCGATCATCCACTCGGCCGCCAGCTTGCCCATGCCGCCCGACTGCGAGAAGCCCGGAATGATACCGTTGCAGCAGAAGTAGTTGTGCAATTCCGGCACCGGCCCGAACAGCACGGCGCTGTCGGGCGACCAGATCATCGGGCCGTTGATGACGCGCTTGACGCCTGCCGTGCCGGCCGCCGGAACACGGGCAATGGCGCGCACCATGTTGTCCTCGATGCGGTCGAGATCGTCGGGAAACAGTTCATGGCCGAAGTCGAGCGGCGTTCCTTCCTCGGCCCAGAACTTCATGTTGCGCTCATAGGCGCCGATGAGCAGGCCGAGCCCTTCCTGGCGCAGGTAATATTCGCCGTCGCGGTCGGCGACCGAGGGCAGCCGGCGGCCCATGGCGGCGATTTCGGGGATCGTCTCGGTGACGAAATACTGGTGCTCGGTGGGGATCAGCGGCAGTTGCAGGCCGGCCATGGCGGCGACCTCGCGGCCCCACAGGCCGGCGGCGTTGATCACCCACTGCGTGCGGATATCACCCTTCGGCGTGCGCACGATCCAGCTGCCGTCCGGCTGCGCTTCTGTGGCGGTGACCGGCGTGAAGCGATGGATCTCGGCCCCGCGCTGGCGCGCGCCCGCCGCATAGGCGGCGGTGACGCCGGACGGATCGACATTGCCGCCTTCCGGCTCGTACATGATGCAGCGTATGCCGTCGAAATCGACCAGCGGATGCAACCGCTCCGCCTCGTCGCGCGCGACTTCGTAGAAGTTCATCTTGTAGCGGCGCGCCTTGGCTTCCTGGAGCCGCAGCTGGTGCTCGCGCGCTTCGGTCTGGGCGAGATAGAGCGAGCCCGGCTGGAAGATGCCGCAGCCCTGGCCGGTCTCGGTCTCTAGCTCCTTGTACAAGGCCATGGTGTAGTGCTGCAGGCGGCTGATGTTGGTGGAATCATGCAGGCCGTGAATGTTGGCCGCCGCATGCCATGTCGAGCCTGACGTCAGCTCGTCGCGCTCCAAAAGCACGACGTCTGACCAGCCGAATTTGGCGAGATGATAGAGGATGGAGCAGCCGATCAGGCCGCCGCCAATGACGACGGCTTGTGCATGAGTACGCATATCCAGATTTCTTCCCTTTGTTCGGCGACTGTCTTTTAGCGCTGCGGCCAGCGCCTTGCGATTGTCCTGATTGGTTGGCGCCGTCGCCCGGCGAAAGTCCAGGGGCGATTGGAGGCCGTCCCTGGACCATTGCTGTCACCCTCGGCTACGCCTTGTCGAGCCAGACCTTGTCCAGCTGCAGCTCGAAGGTCTGATGCATCTTGAGGTTCTTCACATAGGCGGCGTGGTGACGGTAGAGCGAACGCCAGAACGACTGAACGAGGACGCCCGAATCCTGCAGGATGAACTCGACGTCCTTCATCAGCTCCTTGCGGTTGGCCGGATCGGCGACGGCCAGTGCCGCATTGAGCTTCTTGTCGAAGTCCGGATTGGCATAGGCGGACTCGTTCCAGGCTTCGCCGCTGCGATAGGCAAGCGCCAGCACCTGCACGCCGAGTGGACGCATGCCCCACTCGGTGGTCGACCACGGATATTTGGTCCAGTCGTTCCAGAAGGACGTGCCCGGAATGATCGTCCGCTTCACCTTGAAACCGGCCTCGCGCATCTGCGCGGCGACCACATCGGCCGGGTCCTTCACATAGTCGGCATCGTAGGAGATGAGCTCGAACTCGTGATCCATCTGACCGGCCTCGGTCATCAGCGCCTTGGCCTTGGCCAGATCGCGCGGCACTTTCGGCAGTTCGTAATATTCCGGATGAATCGGGCAGACATGGTGGTTTTCGGCGACCTGGCCGAGGCCGCTATAGCCGAGCTTCAGCACGGTCTCGTTGTCGACGGCGAGCTGGATGGCGTTGCGCACGCGTTTGTCGTCATAGGGTTTGTTGGTCACATTGGTGCGCAGCACGATCGTGCCGGCGGTGACGACGGATTCCTTGACCAGGCCCATGCTGTCGTAGAGGTCCACGGTGCCGCCGACCGTCTGGTAATTGCAGTCGATCTCGCCCGCCTCGAAGGCGCTGGCGATGGCTGGGTTCGAAGCGTCCGCTCCGTAGTCGGTCCAGTCGACACCGTCGAGATAGGTTTCGCCGCCGAACCAGGTGAAGTCCTTGCGCCGCCTGACCGAGGCCGACTCGCCGACTTTGTACGAGATGAGCTCATACGGGCCGGTGCCGGGCGTCTTCGTCATGTCCGCGCCATCCTTGTCGAAGTTGCGGTGGACGATGATCGCCGGATAGTCGGCGAAGCCCGGAATGATGGTGACGTCGGACTGGCCGCATTTCAGCTTCACCGTATGTTCGTCGACCTTGGTGATGGCTCCGGCAATGGCCTTCTTGGTGGCGGGGTCGATCAGCGTGGCCATGCGGCCGGCCATCGAGTTGCCCTCGGCCGCCTTATCGCACCAGCGCTCGATGTTGACGACGATGTCGTCGGCGTTGAGCTCGTCGCCGTTCGACCATTTCACGCCCTTGCGCACATGCAGCGTGTACTCGGTGGCGTCGTCGCTGACCTCCCAGCTCTCGAGCAGATGACCCTCGAAGGTGAAGTCGGTGGTGTAGCGGATCATGTAGTCATTGCACTGGCGCATCACATTGGCCATTTCCGACCAGTCCCACAGGCGCGGGTCCTTCATGTCCTTGATGATCATCTGCATCCTCAGAATGCCGCCCTTCTTGCCCGGCTCCGGGGCCGCGGCCCGGGCGGGTGCGATACCGGCCATCGAGTATGCAAGCGCCGTGGAGGCGCCCATCGCGCTCGCCATGGCAAGAAATTCGCGGCGATCCATCCTGCCGCTTCTGACTTCCTCTGCGTAGCTTTCGATGACGGCCGGGACGCGGTCACCGTTGCTCTTGAAAATCGTCATTGTGATTCTCCGGTTTGGGCTTTCCGCCCGTTACATTCCCCATTGCGAGGAGAATGTTAGAGGCGATGCAAAAATCCCGGAAGGGCTCAAGCCCGAGCAAACCGCAGAAAACCGGCTATTGAGGCCTAATAAAACAATGCCATTGACGTCTCAAATTTTTTCGTGCGCAGGCGATCCCCGGCAATCGATGCCTTCAGGCGCTGTCCTCCTGGGCGCGCGAAAGGATCCATTCCCGCACCGTGCGCGCGATGGTTCCCTTCGAAAGCTGGTTCTCGGTGAGGTAATAATTCCACGGGCTCGGCGGCCGGATCGGGAACGGCTCGACGAGCAACCCGCGCCGCAGATAGGCGTGGGCAAGCGAGCGCTGGGTGGCGACGAGCCCTGCCCCCATGGCGGCCAGTTCGAGCGCGATGTTGGATGCGTTCGTGGTCAGGCCCTTGTCGTAATCCTCCATGTCGACGCCAAGCGCCGACGTGACGACCTGCCAGTATTCCTGGCGGCCATGCACGAAGATCCAGTCCACCTTGAGGATGTCCGGCGGTACCTTCAGCGCGTGCTCGCCATCCAGCAGCGCCGGCGCACAGAGCAGAACCAGATCGTCGTTCCAGAGCGGGATGCCGGCCGGCGGGCGGTCGTCGAAACGCCGCGTCGAAATGGTTATGTCGGCGATCTGTTCGCTGAGATCCTCCCAGATCGTGCCATGCAGCACGATCTCGATTTCGGGATGCTTCTTGCGGAAGGCGGCCATGCAGCCGGCCAGCCAGTTCTCCGCCAGGCTCATCGGGCAGGAAACGACCACCGTGCGGTTGCGCGACGAGGTGACGATCGCTTCCGTCGCCTGGTCGATCTGATCCAGCGCCTGGCGCAGCGTCGGCAGGAACGCCTCGCCCATCTCGGTCAGCTTGAGGCTGCGCGGGTAGCGTATGAACAGCTGCCGGCCGATATAGTGCTCGAGCGAGCGGACATGCGTGCTGACAGCGGCCTGCGTGTAGCCAAGCTCCTTGGCGGCCAAAGTGAAGCTCAGATGACGGGCCGAACTCTCGAAGGAGCGGATGTAGTTCAAGGGGGGCGGCGGCTTCATCTCAAACTCCAGCGATGTGCATGGGAAGTATCCCACGAGGATAGGTATCCCACGGACGGTCCGCCGTTCAATCGCGCGCAAGCGACGAGACGTAGATATTTTTGGCCAAAGCCGCCAAACTAATTGCGTGAAAGCACGATGGACCCAAATTAATGATGTCGTGACGACAGAGGGAGTGGAGCAAGTGGCAGTGTCGCCCCATCGGCGCGAAGGGCCTGACGCGAGCGCCGAAATTGCCGTTCGCCTGGCCGACTTCGTGTTGCGGCGCCCGGCTTCGGTTTTCCCCGCGCCAGTGTTGGAACAGGCGCGCTATTTGCTGCTGGACACGATCGGCATTGCGATCGCGGCCGGCCCGATGGAAGCGGGCAGGATCGCCCGCGATGCCGCTACCCTGCTCTACGGCTCCAGCGACTCGCAGCATTCGGCGCGCATGCTTTTCGACGGCCGCCGGGTCAGCATTGCGGGTGCTGCCTATGCGACGGCGACGCAGATCGACAATCTCGACGGTCATGACGGATACAGCCCGACCAAGGGTCATATCGGCGTGGTGGTGGTGCCGGCGCTGGCAGCACTTGCCGAGTCCCGTCCCGACCTTAGCGGACCGGAGGTACTGGCGGCCTTGATCGTCGGCTATGAAGTCGCCGGCCGGGCCGGCATCGCGCTGCATGCGACCGTGTCGGACTACCACACCTCAGGCGCCTGGAATGCGCTCGGCGTGGCCGCCGTGGCGGCACGCCTGCGGCGGCTCAGCGACGACCAACTGCGCGAGGCGCTTGGCATTGCCGAATATCACGGCCCGCGCAGCCAGATGATGCGCGAGATCGCCACCCCGACGATGCTGCATGACGGCTCCGGCGTCGGCGCGCTGACCGGACTGTCGGCCGCGGTGCTGGCCGAGCGCGGCTTCACCGGCGCGCCGGCGATTACGGTCGAGGCGCCCGAAGTTGCATCCCATTGGCAGGATCTCGGCGCCTTCTGGCAGGTGCTGCACCAGTATGTGAAGCCGTATCCGATCTGCCGCTGGGCGCATGCGGCCATCGACGCGACGCGTGGGCTCTGCCTGGCGCATCATCTATCGCCGACCGACATCCAGCACATTCAGGTCAACAGCTTCCACTATGCGGCAACGCTGTTCGACGGCATGCCGGACACGACGTCGAAGGCGCAATACAGCCTGCGCTTCGCCGTCGCGACCTTCATCATGCATGGCCGCATCGGGCTGGAGCACATTTCCGGCAATGGGCTCGAGGACTCTGCCATCGCGGACATGCTCAGCCGCATCACGGTCTCGGAATCGGAGCGCCACAGCGCCCGCTTCCCGGCAGGCCGTTGGGCCGATGTCGTCATCACCACGACCGACGGGCGGGTCCTGATGTCGGGCGACGTCCATGCACGCGGCGGACCGGAGGCGCCGCTGACAGATGCTGAAATCGAGGCCAAATATATGGAGTTCGCGGCACCTGTGCTCGGACAGGGCCGCGCCGGCGCGATCCGCGACGTGGTGCTGTCGCTCACCGACCCGGACAGCCTCTTCTCCGACCTCTCGGTGTTGCTCTACGATCCTCCGGTGATCACCAAGATGCATCAGCGGCCGGCGTGGTAGTGCCCGGACGGCAGCGGCGGTGGTCACACACCGAACACCATCACGCACAGAGGACATCCATGACCCGCCCGCAAGGAACCATCGCACCGATCCTGACGCCGTTCGAAAATGACGGCCGCATCGCCCGCGACCTCTGGGTGTCCCACGCCAAATGGGTGCTGGACCAGGGCGCGCATTTCCTGTCGCCGTTCGGCACCACGGGCGAGGCGCTGTCGATCTCGTTGCGCGAACGCATGCAGGCGCTGGAATGGCTGGTCGAGGCCGACATTTCGCCGGGACGGCTGATGCCCGGCACCGGCGTCACGGCGCTGCCCGAAACCGTCGAACTGTCGGCGCATGCGGTCGGCCTCGGCTGCGCCGGTGTGATGGTGCTGCCGTCCTTCTTCTACACCGCCGCCGGCGACAGCGGCCAGGCCCGCTACTATAGCGAACTGATCGAGAAGGTGGCGAACCCGGCGATGAAGATGATCCTCTACCACATCCCGCAGAATTCCGGCGTGCCGGTGAGCCCGACCCTGACCGCCCGGCTAAGCGAAGCGTTTCCCGACACCGTCGTCGCCTACAAGGACAGCGCCGGCGACTGGAACAACACGGCGGCGGTGATCGCCGCGGCACCCGAGGTCGCGGTGTTCCCGAGTTCGGAAGCGCAGCTGACCAAGGGCCTTGCCAGCGGTGCGGCAGGCTGCATCTCGGCGACGGTAAACCTCAATGCGGCTGCCATCCGGGCAGTCTACGATGCGGCGAGCACCGGCAAGGATGTTGCCGAGGCGGATGCGGCGATCAAGGCGTTTCGCAAGGTGATCCAGGATGCCGGCCTCATCCCGGCGATGAAGGCGGTGCTTGCCGTGCGGTCCGGCGACAGGCGCTGGCTGAACCTGCGCGCGCCGCACGAGAATGCGACGCTCGAAAGCGGCGAGAAACTGCTCGCCGCGCTGGGTCCTGCGGCCGATCACATTGGCCGGAGCTGAGACCGGCAGCATGTCCCCTCGCCCGTCCGTCATCCTGCACACCGACCGACCGGAAGCAGCACTTGCCGTGCTCAAGGAGACGCATCCGGAACTCGCGGTGCAGGCCTGCGACAGCTACGCCGCCCTGCCCGAGATGATCGAGCGCGTGGCGGCGGAAGTGGTCTATTCCATCCGCTTCGACGGCACGCCGCGTTATCCGCGCCAGGCCCTTACCGAAAGCCCGACCGTGAAATGGGTATCGATTGGCGGCTCGGGCACGGATCACCTCGGGCCCTGGGATCCGAAACGGCTGACCGTCACCAATTCCGCCGGCGTCGCCGCCGGCATGCTGGCGGAATACGCGCTCGGCGCCATGCTGTCCTTCTCGCTCGACCTGCGCGGCTTCGAACGCCGCCAGCAGGCGCGCCTCTGGGGCGGCGGTGGCCGCGTCGAGCCGATCGAAGGCAAGACGGTTCTCATCATCGGATTGGGCAAGACGGGCACGGCCGTCGCCAACCGGTCGCAGGCGATGGGCCTGCGCACGCTGGGTATTCGCGCGCGGCCCAAAGCCATGCCATGCCTCGACGAGGTGCATGGGCCGGACGCCCTGCTGGCGCTCACCGGACGTGCCGATTTCATCGTCTGCTGCGTGCCGCTTCTGCCCAGCACGCGCGGCCTGCTCGGCGAGGCGGCCTTCGCCGCGATGAAGCCTTCCGCCGTGCTCATCGACATCTCGCGCGGCGGCGTGGTCGAGGAGGCCGCGCTGCTCGAAGCCCTCGACGGCAGACGGATCAAGGGCGCGGCGCTGGATGTGTTTGCGACCGAGCCGCTGCCGGCGGACCATCCGCTGTGGGGCTACGACAACGTCGCCATCACCCCGCATTGCGCGGCGGTCTATGACGGCTGGGACGTCAAATCGGTGCGCATGTTCGCCGACAATCTGGCGCGCTACCGCAGCGGTGAACCGCTGGAGAATGTGGTGAACCCGGAGCGCGGCTACTGAGCCGAGAGGGGAAGAGATCGATGACGCAGGACAGGCGCGGCGGGGGCCGCAGGTCGAGGCTGGAACGCGGTGGTGGCGGCATCGCGCAGCTGCCCTGGCAGCATGTCGAAAACCCCTACCCGCCGATGCAGCTGCTCGACGAAGAGCGGATGGAGCGGCTGCACGACACGTCGATGCGCATCCTGTCGGAACTCGGCATCCGCGTCATGAGCGAGCGGGTGATGGACCTGTTCGCCGCGGCAGGCGCCATCGTCGACCGCGAGAACAAGACCATCAGGATCGACGAAAGCCTGGTGACTGAGGCGCTGCGGGCGGTCCCATCCTCCTTCACGCTGACCAGCCGCAATCCTGAGAAGCAGGTCCATCTCGGCGGCAA
Source organism: Mesorhizobium sp. CNPSo 4689 (assembly GCF_057784325.1). Classification (NCBI taxonomy): domain Bacteria; kingdom Pseudomonadati; phylum Pseudomonadota; class Alphaproteobacteria; order Hyphomicrobiales; family Phyllobacteriaceae; genus Mesorhizobium; species Mesorhizobium sp. CNPSo 4689. The sequence goes on along the minus strand of NZ_JBWLUZ010000013.1, from coordinate 83,728 downwards.
TTCGCTGATTTTCGGGCTGGTCGCCGGTCCGCCCAACGTCCATGACCGCATCAATGGCCGCCGCCAGGGCAATCTCCCCGACTACCAGAACTTCATCCGGCTGGCGCACCACTTCAATGCCATCCACATTATCGGCAACCAGGTGGTGGCGCCGATGGAACTGCCGGCCAATTCGCGTCATCTCGACACCTACCATGCCAATTTGACGCTCAGCGACCTCTCCTTCCACTGCACGGCGATCGGTCGCGCCAGGGCGATGGACGGCATCAACATGATGGCGATCGCGCGCGGCATCAGCGTCGAGGAGATGCGCGCTTCGCCGGGCGTGACGACGATCATATCGATCAATTCGCCGCGCCTGTTCGACGACGCCATGGCCGAGGGCCTGATCGCGATGGCCGAGCACGGCCAGCCGGTGACGGTGACCCCCTTCACCCTAATGGGCGCGATGACGCCGGTGACCTTAGCGGCAGCACTTTGCCAGCAGAATGCCGAAGCGCTGTTCGGCGTGGTGCTGACGCAGCTCGTCAATCCGGGAACGCCGGTGATGTACGGCGCGTTCACCTCCAATGTCGACATGAAGTCGGGCGCGCCGGCCTTCGGCACGCCGGAGAACGCCAAGGCCAACATCATCGCCGGACAGCTGGCGCGGCGCTACAATTTGCCCTACCGCACCTCCAACGCCAATGCCTCGAACGTGGTCGACCTGCAGGCCGCCTACGAGACGGAAATGGCGACATGGGGCGCGGTGCTCGGCGGCGCGAACCTGATCTACCATGCGGCCGGCTGGCTGGAAGGCGGCTTGACGGCTTCCTATGAGAAGCTCGTGCTCGACGTCGAGATCCTGCAGAACATGATGGAGTTCCTGCGACCGCTGCCGTTCCAGGAGGACGATCTCGGTTTCGAAGCCATCAAGTCGGTGCCGGCCGGCGGCCATTTCTTCGGCGCCGAGCACACCATGTCGCGCTACACGACCGCCTTCTACCAGCCGATGCTGTCCAACTGGCAGAACCATGGCGCCTGGCAGGAAGCGGGCGGCAAGGACGCGCTCGAACGGGCCACCGAACTCTGGCAGCAGGCGCTGCATGATTATGAGGAACCGGCCATGGACGCCGCGATCCGCGAGGAGCTCGACGCCTATGTCGCGCGCCGCCGCGAGGAGATCGCAGTCAATCCCGAAGGCTGACGGCCGGACTGCCGCAAGAGGAAAAATGCCCTGATGCCATACGACCTCGTCATCCGCCACGCGACGTTGATTTCAGGCGACGGTTCAGGGCGTTTTGTGGCCGACATTGCCATTTCCGGCGACAGGATCGCCGCCATCGGCGGGCTAAGCGACGCGCGCGGCGTGCAAGAGATCGACGGCACGGGCAAGATCGTGGCGCCGGGCTTCATCGATGTGCACACCCATGATGACTGCGCGCTGCTGGCACCGCAGGGCATGGACCCGAAGATCAGCCAGGGCGTGACGACGGTGATCGCCGGCAATTGCGGGATCAGCCTTGCCCCACTGCTGCTGGACAGTGCGCCGCCGCCGCCGTTCACCCTGGTCGGAGGCCAGGAGAATTTCCGCTTCGACCGTTTTGCCGACTACGTCGCCGAGCTCCGCCAACGCGGCATCGCCACCAATGCCGCCCTGCTGGTCGGCCACACCACCTTGCGCCAGCGCGTCATGCCGGTCACCGACCGCGCCGCGGACGAAGCGGAGACCGCGCTGATGCAGGACGCCGTGGCGCAGGCGATGGCCGAGGGCGCCTTCGGACTCAGCACCGGGCTCGACTATCCGCCGGCCGTCAAGTCCTCGACCGAAGAGGTCAAGGCGCTGGCGGCAACGGCGGCAAGCCTCGGCGGACCTTATGTCACCCATACGCGCAACTATTTCGAGGCGATGGACGAGGCGATCGAGGAAGCCATCGACATCGCCGACCATGCCGGCGGCAAGCTGGTCATCTCGCACCACCAATGCACGGGTCGCGCCAATTTCGGCAAGAGTGGTCCGTCGTTAAAACGCATCGACCGGGCGCGGCAGACGATGGACATCGGCATGGATGTCTATCCCTATGCCGCAAGCTCGACCGTGCTCAGGCTGGAGCGCTGTGACACCGGGCTGAAGGTCCTCATCACCTGGTCGACGCCACACCCCGAGATGGCCAGGCGCGAGATTGCCGACATCGCGCGGGAATGGAATTGCACCGAACGCGAGGCAGGCCAGCGGCTGCTGCCGGCGGGCGCCGTCTATTTCCAGCTCGACGAGACCGACGTGCGCACCATCCTCGCGCATCCGCGCACCATGGTCGGTTCCGACGGCCTGCCGCACGACATCCACCCGCATCCGCGCCTGTGGGGCACGTTTCCGCGCGTGCTTGGCCACTATGCCCGCGATGTCGGCCTGTTCACCCTGGAAGAGGCCGTGCACCGCATGACCGGCCTGCCGGCGCGCGAATTCGGCATCCAGGAGCGGGGCATGCTGACGGTCGGCAATTTCGCCGATCTGACGATCTTCGACCCGCAGACGATCATCGACACCGCGACCTTCGAAGAGCCGCGCCAGCCAGCCGCCGGCATCGAGCATGTCTTCGTCAACGGCGTGTCCGTGTGGCGTGACGGCAAGGCGACCGGGGCGCTGCCGGGCGCAGTGCTCAAGCCCTCCGCATCACCGACATTCGTCAAAGGTGGATGCAGCTGTGGAGCCCATCATAGCGCTTCGTAAAGCCGGTCGACGGTTTCAAGCGTGTAGGTGAATTCCACCGGCCGCGTGCAACGCCAGCCGTCGAAGGTCTGGCCGGCCAGTGCCTTCAGCGCCTCTGGCATGCGCAGTACGCCGCCGCCGTAGAGGCGATTGGCCATGTCTAGCATGCCGGTGCGGTGCATGGCCTCGGTCATGCTGCCGCAGGCCTCCTTGACCAGCCAGACGCGAAAACCCTGATAGACCGCATCGAACACGCTTTCGCTAACGCAGCTGTCGGTCAGCACGCCGGCGACGATCAGGTTCTCGACCTTGAGTTCGGCGAGGCGTTGCGTGAGATCGGTCCTGCGGAAAACGCTCGGCCAGTGCTTGTGGATGACGATGTCGCCGGGCAGCGCCGCCACCTCGGCGCAGATGTCCGCGCCATTGCTGCCGGCCACGGCCGAACGAAACTTCTCGGTCAGGATTTCCTCCTGCCTGGCATAGCCATCGCGCTCCTCCGGCTTCACCCAGGCCTGGGCGTGGATGACCGGCACGCCGGCCGCACGGGCCGCGGCGATCAGGCGGACGGCATTGGCGAGCACCGCGTCATAACCGACGACCGGCCAGGCTGCGCCGGGGCGGTATTCGTTCTGCAGGTCGATGACGAGCAAGGCGGTCGCGGCAAGGTTCATGGCTGATCCAAATTGTCGAAGTCGGTGACGAAACGGAAAAGCAGACGGATCGCCTGGTCGAGATCGGCGATGTCCATCGCTTCATGCGGGTTGTGACTGCCGTTCTCGTTGCGCACGAACAGCATGGCGGTCGGGACGCCGGCGCCGGCAAAGGTAGCCGCATCGTGCCCGGCGCCACTTGGCACATGCGGCGCGGGCATCTGTATGTCCTGTGCGGCGCGGTCGAGCCCGGCGATGAGTGCCGGCGACATGGTTGCGGGCTCCCAGGTGAAGCGCGGCCCGGCCTCGAAGGTGACGCCGCGCCTGGCGCCGACTTCGGCGAAGAGCGCGTGAAGGCGCGCTTCGATCCGTTCCAGCACGGAGGCGTCGGCGCTGCGCACATCGAGCGTGAAGCGAAGCTCGCCCAGCACGCGGCTGCCGCCGTGCTGGCTCGGATCGGATTCCACGCGGCCGAAGGTGATGGTGGCCTCATGGCCGTCGCGCTCGAGCGCGTCCCATTCCGCTTCGAGCCCGGCGACCATATCGGCGAAGCCCAGCACGCTGTCATGCCGGGCAAAGCGCGGCTCGGCGCCGGAGTGGCCATAGGCGCCGAGACACTTCGCATCGACATAGCGAAAGCCGCCGGCGATCCCGGTGACGATGCCGACCGGCACGTCGACGGCCACCAGACGCGGCCCCTGCTCGATGTGGACTTCGACGAAGGCGGCTATGCGGCTGGCGTCGATGCCGGCAACGCCACGCCTGACAGCGTCAGGATCGAAGCCTTCCTCCTGCATATGCTCGGCAAGAGTCCTGCCACTGTCCGATCTCCGCGCTTCCAGCGCCTGCGGCTGCAGCAGACCCAGCGCCGCCTCGCTGCCGGGATAGGACAGCGGAAACCACGCCGCTTCCTCGGCCCGTGTCACCAGCAGGATCAGATCGCGCGGCGGCTGCATCTTCTGGCCGACAAGCTCGGCCATCACCGCCAGCCCCGCGACAACGCCGGCGGCGCCGTCGAAATTGCCGCCATGCGGCACGCTGTCGAGATGCGAGCCGATGACGATCGCCGGCAGATCGGGATTGCGGCCTTTCAGCGTCAGATAGAGATTGCCGGCGACATCGACGCGCGCCACGGCGCCGAGCTTTTCTGCCTCTTCGCGAACCATTGCGTGGGCAAGCCGCTCACCCGGACCGTAGGCAACGCGGGTTATGCCCGGTGCGTCGGTGGTGGCTGCGGCCAGCCTGTCCAGCACCTGCCCGGCCAGTCTGCCGCCCGCCGTCAGACTGGCACTGGTCATCACGCGGAAGCTCTCTGGTGGCCTGCGCTCCGCAGCCGATGCGGCGTCAGATCCGCCAGCGCGACGCCTTGCCTGGCGACATCGTCCGGTAGGCCGTCGCCCGCCATCAGGCTGGCGCAGACGCGCGACAAAGCGGGCGAGGTCTTGATGCCGTAGCCGCCCTGCCCGACCAGCCAGATGAAATCCGGGACCTCGTCATCGGGTCCGACGACCGGCGATCCGTCGGCGACGAAGGTCCTGAGGCCGGCCCAGGAACGCGACACCCGCTGCACCTCGATCGTCGTCGCCTGGCCGAGACGCTCGGCGCCGATCGCGACATCGATATCCTCGGCATAGGTATCCATCGGCACAGAGGCCGTCGCATCGGCCGGCGAGACCAGCAACTGGCCGGCATCCGGCTTGAAGTAGAATTCAGCACCGACATCGTTGACTAAAGGCCAGTCGGTGATGCTGACGCCGTCGGGCGCCGGGATGTTGAAGGCGGTGCGGCGCTTCGGCTGCAAGCCGATCGGGCGCACGCCGGCCATGACAGCGATCTCATCGCCCCAGGCGCCGGCGGCATTGACGATAAGCGGCGCGACGAACGTTCCCGCTAGCGTTTCGACCCGCCACTGGCCGCCTTGCCGGCTGATGCCGGTGACGCCGGCATTGGTGACGATCTTCGCGCCGCACGCACGGGCACCGCGCAAAAAACCCTGGTGCAGGCCGTTGACGTCGATATCCATCGAATGCGGTTCGATGTAGGCGCCGGCGAGATAGTCGGCGCGCAGCACCGGCACGCGTGCAATCGCCTCGGCCGGCGTCATCGCGACGATCGAGGGAACCAGCGCCTGCGCCGTCTCCAGCTCCTGGTGCAGCAGGTCGAGTTGATCGCTGCGCGCCACGGTGATCATGCCGCGCTTGCTGAGCAGCGGATAATCCGAGAAGCCGGCCGGCGGTTCGGTCAGGAACGCCCGGCTAGCCAGCACGATCCGGCGGATGATTCCGTTGCCGTAGTTTTCGGTAAAACTCGCCGCCGAGCGGCCGGTGGTGTGATAGCCGCAATGGCTTTCCCGCTCGAGCAGGATCACCTTGGCCGAACGGCTGATCTCGAAGGCAGCGCCGGCACCGGCAATGCCGCCGCCGATGATGATGACCTCGGTCTGCTCGGCCGCGCTCATAAAAGACCTTCCTTCAACATGGCTGCACCGGCATCGTCACGCGATACGGCAGGCGGCTCGCCCAGGCGTCCGCGCCGGGCGCGGTCGCGAGCACCGCGGCCCTCGGCGAGATTGTCGGCGAGCGCATTCTGCCGGGCGCAATCCTCCAAGGCCAAATCAATCACCACGGGCACAGGCTTGCCTGCGATCTCGATGCCCTTCAGCCGCGCCCACACGGCGCGGCGCTTGCGCACCTGATGCGATTGCAGTTCGCCGAGTTCGGCAAAGCTGGTCTCGCGCTTGACCGTCAGTGCGCCGTCCGCAACCGCCGCATCGAACAGCTCGAGGCCACGCCTGGTGCGCACGATGATGCCGTTGAGCGGTTCGTCCTCGACCGCCGGGCCGCCATTCAGCCAAGCATCCGAGACGGCGATATCCGCCACCTGGCCGATCGCGTCGGGGCAGATCTTGCAGCGCGGCTGGATCATCCATTTGTCCTCGTCCTCCCACAGCTGCCGGTAGCTGAGCTCGAAGACGCGGCCATCCTTCGCTTCGATCCGGTTAAGGCCGGGATTGCCGTGCCCCCGATAGCGGAACAGCGCAAGCTCGTCCTCGCGCAATCCAAAGCGCTGCAGCACCTGTTCCGATTTAGACAGGTCGGAGGCGCCGCCGCAGACGAAGGCCAGCGCATAGCGCATCAGCTCGTCAACACGCGGATCGAGCCGCGCGAGATTGCGCACAGCGGTGACGTCGCAGGGCTTCGCGATCAGCGCGAAGGGTTCGCCGTGGTCGAGGATTTCGCTGAAATCCACCAGCGGCGCCGCAGGCCCATAGCGCGAGCCCGCGCCTTCGAGCACCGAGGCGGCGTCGAAGCTTAGCCGGCGTTCGCTGCGCATCGGAGCCGACCGCGATGCCGCCACATGCAAGATGAATTTTACGCGGCCGGAACTCAGCAGGAACTGGCCGATTGCGGTCAGCACGCCGCCGCCAGAGCCGCGGAACTGCACCGCCGGATCGCCGGCGTGACCGAGAACCAGCCGTTCGGCAGGCCCCCAGACGGCGTCCATCAACTTGGCATTATTTGCCTGCGCCGGTGGCGGACCGGCGATCCGTGTCCCCGGGCAAACGGCGTTGATCCGCATCAAGGTCGGCATGTCGAGCGCCCGCCGGGCGACAGGTCGCTCGCGTCCTTCCGGCGTCATGACCATCTCGATAGCGCCGGTGTCAGCAAGCGACTGGCAAAGCCCACAGCCGATGCAAAGCCCGTTCTCGACGATCTCGCTCAAAGACAGGGGATCGGCGGGAGGAGGCTTCATGCCTTGTGTTCGACTGGCTTGATCGAGGCCCACCGGCGTCAGACCTGTTCCGCGATCAAGCGATACTGATCCGGCCGACGATAAAGCGCGAAGTCGAAATTCACCTTCCGGCAGGTGGTGATGAGGTCGAGATCGGCGCGATGGACGATGACTTCGTCGTCGAGCGACAGCGCCTGTGCGGCGATCTCGCCTGTCGGCGCGATGATGCAGGAGCCGCCGATCAGCGCCTGGCCGTCTTCGAGGCCGGCCTTGGCGGCGGCCGCGACCCAGAGCGTGTTCTGATAGGCGCCGGCCTGCATCGGCAGATGGTTGTGGAACATGCGCAGATGCGCCAGCGCCGGCGCCTCGTCGAGCAGCAGCGGCGTGTTGTAGCCGAGCAGCACCACCTCCGCGCCGTTGAGGCAGAGCATCCGGTAAGTTTCCGGCCAGCGGCGGTCGTTGCAGATCGCCATGCCGGCGCGGACGCCGCGATAGTCGAAGACGGGGAAGCCGAGATTGCCCGGCTCGAAATAGCGCCGCTCCAGATGCGTCGTCGTGCCCGCTTCCGGTTCGCTCGACCCCGGCACATGCATCTTGCGGTAGCGGCCGATGAAGGCGCCATCCGGTCCGACCAGATCCATGGTGTTGAAGCGTCGCGTGACACCGTCTTCGCGCACGAGTTCGCAGTAACCGAGTGCGAAGCCGATCTTGAGCCGGGCGGCCGCATCGTAGAGACGCTGCGTTTCAGGCCCCGGCATGGAACGCTCAAAGAAGGACTCGATCTCGGCGGTATCATCGATGCTCCAGCGCGGAAAGAAGGTGGTCAGCGCCATTTCGGGGAAGACCGCGATCTCCGCCCCGGCGACTGCGGCCTTCTCCAGCAGATGGACGAGGCGGCCGACCGTCTCGGCGCGTGAGGCGCTGCGCTGGATGGGGCCGGTCTGGCAGACCGCTATCGTCAGGCATCTAGCCATGGCGTCGTCTCCTCGACAGGTTTTCCAGATTGAGCCGGGTCGGCGGCTGTCCTCGCTACGAAGCGGCCGAAGCCGGGCTGCGCCTGAAGCATCCCGTCGGCGATCACCGGCATGCCGCGCACCAACACGTTAGTCGGTTTGCCGGTCACGCTTTTGCCCTCGTAAGGCGTGAAGTCGACGCGCGAATGCAGGGCCTTGTGGCCGAGCGTCCAGCGCGCCGTTGGATCCCACAGCGCCAGATCCGCGTCGAGCCCGACCTCGATCCTGCCCTTGGCGTGCGCGAGGCCGTAGATCGACGCGGCATTGCGCGAGGTGAGGTCGAGATAGCGGGCGAGCGTGAGGCGACCGGTCAAAAGCCCTTCCGAGAACAGCAACGGCAGGCGGGTCTCGATGCCGGGAATGCCGCTCAGCGTGGTGGTGAAGCCGGGCGTCTCGGCCCTGCCGATCTTGTCGGCGAAAAAATAGGGCGAGTGGTCGGATGACCAGAGGTCGATGCCGCCATCGATCAAGTCCCGCCACAGATGCTCCTGGCTGCGCGGCGAGCGCGGCGGCGGAGAGAAGACGAACCGCGCGGCATCCTTGCCCGGACGGTCGAGATCGGCGGCGTCGACGAACAGATATTGCGGGCAGGTCTCGGCGACCACATCGACACCGCGCGTCCGCGCCCGCGCCACCTCCTCGGCCGACTGCCAGGAGGAGACATGGACGATGGTCATGCGCGCGCCGGTCATTTCCGCAAAGGCCAAAGCACGATGAGTCGCCTCGCGTTCCATGGTCTCGCTGTGGGCGACGACGTGATAGCGGATGTCGGTGCGGCCGAGATCGATCAGGCGCCGGCGCGTGCGCCGGATGGCGGCGTCGTTCTCGGCATGGACCATGACGATCCAGCCGAGGCCGTGCGCGGCGTCGAGGACCCTGAAGAAGAGGTCGTCGTCGACGGCAAAACCCTGATAGGTCATGAACAGCTTGACCGAGGCGATGCCGCGACCGGCGAGCTGCGCAAGCTGTGCCTCGACATCGGCGCCGGTGCCCATGGTCACCACGGCGTGCAGTCCGTAGTCGATCACAGCCTGACCCGCTGCGCGATCGAGAGCCCGGTCCATGGCGCCAATCGTGGTCATGTCCGGACCCGGCATGCCGAACGGGACAATGCAGGTCGTGCCGCCGAACGCCGCCGAGATGGTGCCGGACTCGAAGTCGTCGGCATTGCCCGCGCCGCCCCAGACCGGCTGGTCGAGATGGCAATGGGCGTCGATGCCGCCGGGCATGACCCAGCGCCCGCCGGCGTCGAGCAATGACTTGCCGGACAGGCCACTGCCGATAGCGGCGATGCGGCCGTCGTCGATGCCGATGTCGCATTCGGCCCAATCGTCGTCGAGGGCAACGCGTCCGCCTTTGATCACCAGCTCATGCATTGGTTTTGCCGCCCCCTTCGCGGACGGGCCCCTCAGCCGACGGCCGCCGTGACCATGATCTCGACGCGATACTGGTCGCCGGCAAGGCGCGCCTCGACCGTTGCGCGAACGGGCATGGCGCTCCTGTCGATCCAGGCATCCCACGCCGCATTCATCATCTCGAAATCGGCGATGTCGCGCAGCCAGATCTGGGCGCTGAGAAGCTTCGACTTGTCGCTGCCGGCCTTGGCCAGAAGGGTGTCTATCTTGGCGAGGATTTGCTCGGTCTGCGCGGTGGTGTCGCCGGAGAGGTCGTCCGCCGTCAGGCCGGCGACATAGACGGTGCCGTTGTGGCGCAGCACCCGGCAGAAGCGTTGGCCGTTCTCAAGACGTTCGATCGTCATTCGGTTTCCTCCCTTGGCGGCTTTTCGATCATGGCAGATTGACTATGGTACGGAGCGGACAAAACGACTGTAAAGCCTGGGAAGCGGCATGATGCGGCTTTCGGCGACAAGGATGGCCAAAAAAATTATGGTCATAGCCGTGTCAATCTTCGTTTGTGGCGCGCTTGGCGGGGTATAGCTTCTGCAACCAGCCGCGGATCAGCGGCACCGCCAAGGGGGAGCCGCCGCAATGCATGACAATGCAGCGCCGATTATCTGGGCCGCGCCGATTGTCTGGCCTGCGCCGATTGTCGTGCCCGCGCCGATTGTCGGGCCCGTCTCCCGTCGCCGGCGCGCATCGTAGCCGGCCGACAGCGGCATTCATGGGATCGGTCGCTCAATCCGCGATGCACTTGTGGCGGAACGCCGAGCGCTCCCGCGCCATGCTGCCGATCATGGCCAGCGTGTGTCTTGCCTGCATCGGCAGCGCCATGCTGACGACCGCGGTATCGTTCTACCTCGGCAAGCCCGGCATCGCCCCCGACATCATGCAGATCGTGCTCACCGCCTATCCGGTCGGCTTCCTGATCGGATGCCTGATAACGCGCCCGCTGGTGGTCCGCTACGGCCATGAGCGGACATTCCTGCTGATCCTGACGACCGCCCTGCTGTCGGCCGCGGGCTTCGTCTTCACCGATTTCGTGCCGAGCTGGTTCTGCTTCCGGCTGCTCGGCGGCATGTCGATGGCCTCGATGTTCGTGATCTGCGAGAGCTGGATCAACCTCTATGCCGAGCAGCACAATCGCGGCGCGATGTTCTCGATCTACATGCTGACGACGGCGATCGCGGTGCTGCTCGGACAGGTCCTTGTCGCGCTGGTCGGTCCGCAGTCGCCGCATCTGTTTTCGGTCGCGGCGGCGATGGTATTTTTGGCGTTCGTGCCCAAATTCGCCGGGCTGCGCTGGCCGGCGCTGCCTTCGGTGCCGGCCGAACCGGCGCAAGCGACCGGAGCCGACAGAAGGCTCGGGCCGCTGGCGCTGTTCAGGCTGGCGCCGGTGACGGTGGTCGCCATTTTCCAGGGCGGCATCACCAACATGAACGTCTTCGTGCTGACGCCGATCTATGGGACGCAGATCGGATTGTCGGCGTCGGCCACGGTCTGGCTGGTGACCACGATAAGCATTGCCGGCATGGTCGCGCAGACCCCGATCGGCTGGCTGTCGGACCGCCTTGACCGGCGCCTGATACTTCTGGTGCAGGGGCTGGTGTCGGTGACGGCCTGCGCCATGATCGCGTGGGTCGGCGCTCTTTCGGTGCCGCTGCTGTTCGTGCTGTTCTTCGTCTACGGCGCCACGGCGCTGACGATCTATCCTGTGGCCATGGCCTTCGGCGCCTCGCAGCTTCATAGCCGGCACATGGTCGCCGCGTCCGGCACGCTGCTCCTGCTCTATTCGATCGGCAATGTCGCGACGCCGGGCGTCGCCGCGGGATTGATGGCGCATATCGGGCCGCCGGCGATGTTCCTGCTGCTTGGCGGCGGCGCGGTGCTGGTCACGCTTGCGGCCTGCTACAATCTTCTGCGCCGGCCGGTCGCGACGCCGATCGTGCAAGCTGTCGAGGACCAGGTCTGATGACGAACAATCCCGCGACGAACCGGCTGAAAGACAACGTCGTCCTGATCGCGGGTGCCGCAAGCGGTATTGGTGCGGCAATCGCCCAGCGCTGCGTTGCCGAAGGCGCAAGCGTAGTCTGTGCCGACTATGATGCCGGGGCGGCGCAGGCTCTTGCCGATGGGTTTGGCGCTGCGGCGGTCGCCTGCCGCTGCGATGTGACCGACGCCCTCTCCGCCAGCAGCGCCGTCGACATCGCCAAGGAGCGCTTCGGCCGCTTGGACGGGCTGGTACACAACGCCGCCGCGCCGTCGACGAACGCCACCGTGGTCGATCTCGATGAGAGCGCCTGGCGACGCGAGCTCGACGTCAGCCTGACCGGTGCGTTCCTGATGAGCAAATTCGCGGTGCCATTGATCGCCGCAGGCGGCGGTGGCTCGGTGGTGTTCATCGGCTCGCAATTCGGACGCGTCGCCACCACCAGGGCCGTCGCCTACTGCGCCGCCAAGGCCGGGCTGATCCATCTCGCCAAGGCGATGGCGGTCGACCATGCGCCCGACAAGGTGCGCGTCAACAGCCTGTCGCCGGGCGCGGTGGCGACGACGCGGCTGCTGCGCAGATTTCCGGATTTCGACGCGGCCAATGCGGGTCTCGGCCCCGCCCATCTGCTCGGCAGGATCGCGGAGCCGGACGAGATCGCCGCGGCGGCGGCTTTCCTGCTGTCGTCTGACGCATCCTTCGTCACCGGTTCCGACATGCTCGTGGATGGCGGCTATGCGACGCGCTGAATGTCCATCCCTCTGGCCAACCTCAAAGGAGTTTCCATGACGCTGCTCGTCACCGGCGGCACCGGCTTTGTCATGAGCGTGGTCGCGCGCGAATGGCTGGACCGCGATCCGCAAGCCCGCGCCGTCATCCTCGACCGTTCCGGCCTCGACGCGATCGCGGAGACATTCTTCGCCCCGGTGCGCGACCGCCTGACTGTGCTGACGGCGGACATTCTGGAGCCGTCCGCCTGGGCAGCAGTGCTCGATGCGCACAACATCACCGCAATTGTCCACGGCGCGACGGTGACGCCGAATTCGCGCCCGAGCGACCCGCAGATGCAGCCGGAGGCTCACGATCCGGCATTGATTGTCGACGTCAATCTGATGGGCACGGTGCGCATGCTGGAATGGGCGCGCAGCCGTCCCGGCGTCAAGCGTTTCGTCTATGTCAGCTCCGGTTCGGTCTATCGCCACCACGGGCCGGACTGGAACGGCGAGCCACTGCCCGAGGACGGCTATGTGGCGCCGCTGACGCTCTACGGCATCTCGAAATTCGCGGCCGAGATGGTCACCAACCGCTACGCCGACCTGTTCGGCCTTTCGGCCATTTCGGTCAGGCTGTCGTCGGTCTACGGCCCGATGGACCGCGTCACCGGCAGCCGCAACGTCCGCCATTTGCCGAACCGCGTCGCGCATATGGCGCTCAACGGCGAGACGATCCGGCCGAACAGTTTTGAGCCGCTCGGCGACTATGTGCTGTCGAGCGACGTCGCCAAGGCGATCATTGCGCTGCTCGATGCAAAAGACCTGCGCTACCGGCACTACAATATCGGCAGCGGCACGACGACGACGGTCGGCGACTTCATTGGCTGGGCAGCTGAGCGCGTTCCCGGCCTCAAGGCCGAGGTCAGCCCGATCGAGGGAGCGAATATCGTCATGAACGTTGCGCTAAAGACCGGCATGTGGGGCGAATACGACCTGGCCCGCATCGAGCGGGACACGGATTGGCGACCGAGGCCGGCCAGAGAGGCCTTCCATGATTACATGGACTGGATCGCCGCCAACGAAGCCTGAGGAGGACAGCCGATGCCGACCGATCACCAGCAGCCGCGCGACTTCGTCGGTTACGGTCCGCGCCCGCCCTTCGTCATCTGGCCGGGCGGCGTCAAGCTCGCCATCAATCTGGTGCTCAACTACGAGGAAGGGTCGGAATATTCCTGGCTCGAGGATGGCCGCAACGACAATTGGGGCGAGTACAATCTCGCCAGCAGCCCGCCGGTGCGCGACCTCGGCACCGAGACGCATTTCGAATATGGCAGCCGCGCCGGCGTGTGGCGGCTGGCGCGGCTGTTCGACCGCTATCAGATCCCGGTCACCATCTCCGCCTGCGCCGTCGCGCTGGAGCGCAATCCGGCGGTGGCCGAATGGATGAACGCGCGGGGACATGACCTGCTCGGCCACGGCCTGCGCTGGATCGACTACACGACGATGGAGCGCGGCGAGGAAGAGCGCCAACTGCACGAGGCGATCGCGCTCTATGAGAGACTGATGGGCAGGCGACCCTTGGGCTGGAACTGCCGCTCGTTCCCGAGCGTCAACACGCGCGACCTGCTGGTACGGGAGGGTGGGTTTCTCTACCATTCCGATCCCTGCAACGACGACCTGCCCTATTTCCTCGACCACCAGAGCACCCAAATCCTCGTCGTGCCCTATTCCAAGGCCCTCAACGACAGCCGCTATCTGGTGGCGCCGGGCTACAGCAACCCGCGAGACTTCGCCGAGGATTGCCGCTCGGCGATCGACTACATGCTCGACGAAGCCGACGAGACCGGCGGCCGCATGCTGACGATCGGCATCCACGCCCGCTGGATGGGCCAGCCCAACCGAGCATCCGGACTGCGCGAGGTGATCGAGCATGTGAAAACGAAGCCGGCGGCCGCCTTCATGCGCCGCGAGGACATCGCGCGCTTCTGGCTCGATAACCATGCGCGCTTCGAGCAGCGCGGCTGACGGCATGTTCGAGACGCTGATCCGCGGAGCCACCGTCGTCAATGCCGGCGGGCCTGACCGGCGCGACGTCGGCATCGCCGGCGGCAAGATCGCGGCGGTCATTCCACCTGGCGAAAGAGCGGAAGCGAAGACGGTGCTGGACGCCTCGGGCAGCCTGCTGCTGCCAGGCCTGGTCGACGCGCATGCGCATCTGCGCGAACCTGGGCTCACGCACAAGGAGGACTTTTCCTCCGGCACGCATGCCGCGGCGCTTGGCGGCGTGACGACAGTGCTCGATATGCCGACCGACGAGCCGTGGACGGCCAGCGCCACGCAGCTGGCCGACAAGATGGCGATGGCCGAAGGCCGTATCCATGTCGATGTCGGCTTGCAGGCGGTGGTCAGCCGTGACTTGTCGTTGATCCCCGGCTTGCTCGACCTCGCACCGGTGTCGTTCGAATTGTTCACCGCCGATGTGCCCGAAGACTTCCTGTTTCCCACCTTCGATGCGGTCGCCGGCGCCCTGCGGCATTTCGCTGGCGCCGATACGCTGATCGGCATTTCGCCGGGCGATCAATCCATGCTGGCCAGCAGCATTGAACGCAACCAGGCGGGGACCATCGCGGCCTTCCTCAACAGCCGGCCGCCGCAGGCGGAAGCCGGCGGCATCAGGCGGGCGGTTCTTGCCGCCGCCAGGACGGGGACGCGCATTCATGTCCGGCAGATCAACTCGGAACTGGGCGTGGAGGCGTGGAGCCGGCTGCGCGACAGGGCGGACGCCAGCGTCGAGACGACGCCGCAGAACCTGTTCTTCAGCGCCGACGACTATGAGACGCAAGGCGCCAGGCTGAAGGGCTCGCCGCCCCTGCGATCGCGGCAGGACGTCGAAGCGTTGCGCTCGGCGCTCGGCGCCGGGCTGATCGATATCGTCGCCACCGATCACGCACCGCATGCGCCGGCCGAAAAGGCAGCCAGCTACGCGGCTTTCGCCGACATTCCGGGCGGCATGCCGGGACTGCAGACGCTGCTGCAGACCATGCTGAAACTAGTCGACGACGGGCTGATCACGCTGCCCGATGTGGTGCGCCTGTGCGCCCGCAATCCGGCGGAGCGCTTTGGGCTCGGCCGGCGCAAGGGGCGGATCGCCGCCGGCTACGACGCCGACATTTTGATCGTCGACCCACGGCAATCCAGCTCCATCTCGAATGCCGAGCAGGTTTCCCG
Source organism: Mesorhizobium sp. CNPSo 4689 (assembly GCF_057784325.1). NCBI lineage: Bacteria > Pseudomonadati > Pseudomonadota > Alphaproteobacteria > Hyphomicrobiales > Phyllobacteriaceae > Mesorhizobium > Mesorhizobium sp. CNPSo 4689. The sequence continues at coordinate 68,316 of NZ_JBWLUZ010000013.1, read as the reverse complement.
CGCGGCTTACACGCCATTCGACGGCTGGACCGTCAACGCGCGGCTGACCAATGTCTTCCTGCGCGGCCACGAGATCGTCCGAGACCAGCGGCTGGTCGGCCCGGCGCAGGGAAAGATCGTCACTCGGGAAGACTGAGGAAGACCCATGGCACTGCTTGAGAAAAAGATCGCCATCGTCAGCGGCGCCAGCTCCGGCATCGGCCGTGCAATCGCCTTGAGGTTCGCGGCGGAAGGCGCCTGCGTCGTCATCGCCGACACGGTCGAATTGCCGATCGAGGGTGGCCAGAGCACCGCCGCCCTGATCGAATCGAGCGGCGGGACGGCGATGCATATCGCGACGGACATTTCCGACTGGAACGCCGTCGATGCGCTGGTCGCTGCCACCGTCACCCGCTTCGGACGGCTGGACGTTATGGTCAACAACGCGGCGATCTACACCAGCACCAACCTCATCGAGACATCGCCGGAGCAATGGAGCCGCGTCATCGGCGTCAACCTGACGGGCTTCTTCCATTGCTGCAAACGCGCTGTCGCGCAGATGCTCGCCCAGGCGCCGGTCAATGACGTGCGCGGCCGCATCATCAACATCTCGTCACAGCACGGCATGGTCGCCTGCCCCGGCGATTTTCCCTATTCGGTGAGCAAAGGCGGCATCGTGCAGATGACGCGGCAGATCGCCGTCGACCACGCCGACGATTTGATCGTCTGCAACGCGATTGCGCCCGGCAAGATCATCACCGGCAAGCCGGGTGTCGCCAACGACGCCGACGCGCTCGATTATTCACGCAGCCGCACGCCATGGCCGCGGCTCGGCAGCCCGAACGATGTGGCGGGCGCCGCCCTGTTCCTTGCCAGCGACATGGCAAGCTACGTCACCGGCATCAATTTGATGGTGGACGGCGGCTGGATGGCTGGCTGACGGAAGACCTGAACCAGGCTTGATCTTTCCTGTCGCTTCATGGCAGGCGATCAACTGAGATCTCTTGCGCAAGCGCGCTTCCTCGGCACTTTCGGAGCATCCCATGACCATCCCTCGCGTCGTCGTCACCCAACGCTTCTTCGATGACGAGACGACCGCCTATCTGCGGGCGAACGGTTGCCAGGTCGACATTGCTGAATCCTCGAAGGTCGAGGGCGATGGGAACCTCTCGCATGACCAGTTGGTGAGTATCCTGAGAGACGCCGATGCATGGATCGTCGGCCATGCGCGGGTGACGCGGGAATTGCTCGAGGCTTTGCCCGATCTCAAGATCGTGGCACGCCGCGGCGTCGGCTACGAGCGCGTCGATGTCGAGGCTGCCCGTACGCTCGGCCGCGTGGTGACGATCGCGGCCGGCGGCAACGATGCCTCGGTCGCCGACCACGCGCTTGGCCTCATGCTGGCCGTCGGCCGGCGCCTGCGCGAAACACAGATGAACATGATCGCCGGCAACTGGACGATATTGATCAGCTCGGATCTGTACCGCAAGACGGTCGGCCTGATCGGCCTCGGCCGCATCGGCCGCAACGTGGTCCAGCGACTCAAGGGTTTTGAAGCGCGCATCCTCGTGTCCGCGCCGAGCGCGGACAAAGCCTATGCCGAAGCGAACGGCATCACCTATGTCGATGTCGATACGCTGCTTCGCGAAAGCGACTATGTCAGCCTTCACGCTCCGCTCTCGCCGACGACGCGCAACCTGATCAACAAGGACACCCTGGCGCTGATGAAACCGACGACGGTCCTGATCAATACGGCACGAGGCGGCCTGGTCGAGGATCGCGATCTTCTCGAGGCGCTGAAGAGCGGCACGATCGCCGGCGCCGGCCTCGACGTCTTTTTGAGCGAGACCGACCCCGGCTACAAATCCGTGTCCGACGAATTGATCGCGCTGCCCAACGTCGTGGCCTCGCCGCATTCGGCGGCCTCCTCGGCCGAAGGGCTGGCGCGCACCAACATGGTTGCGGCGCAATGCGTGATCGCAGTGCTGAACGGCAGGGACCCGCCGAGCGGCTGCGTCGTGGCCGACGGCCGTGGGCGAGCGTCTCGCTGATCGCCCGGGCGCCGAGGAATCACATTTCCACGGGGTGGGCGCTGACCTGGTGCCTGGTGAAGCGCGGCAGCAGCCCTGAGCACAGCACCAGCACGACGATGATCGCGAACTGGCTTGCGATGACGATGCCAAAGGCCTTCGAAATGCTCGCCGGCTCCAGTGCCAGATAGAGCGTGCCGAGGGTTGCGACCCCGAGTGCCAGGCCGGACTGCTGCAGCGTGATCAGAACGCCGCTGCCGACGCCCGCCAGGTGCGCGGGAACATCGGCGAGCACGGCGCGGAACAATCCTGAAAACAGCATCGACTGTCCGGCGCCGATCAGCATCAGCGGCACAGCCAGTTCGATCAGGCTCACATTCGGCCAGCCCAAGACCATGATGGCGACCAGCAGGGCCAGGCCAAGCGCCTGCACGATGCCGCCCGCCGCCAGGGCGCCGCGTCCGAAGCGGTTGATCATGCGCGGGCTGACCATGGAGCCGATGAAGAACATGATCGCCATCGGCAAGATGGCGAGGCCGCTTTCGAATGCGTTGGCGCCGAGCCCGTTCTGGACGGTGAGCGCAAAGACGAACATGAAGGCGCCAAAGCCGACGCTGAACAGCGTAATCATGGCGAGACCGCGCGACATCGAGGGCAGTTTGAGCAATGACGGCGGCAGCAACGGCACCTCGCCGCGTGCCTCGGCAGCCCGTTCGACAATGACGGTCAGGATGGCCAGCACCACGGCTGCAGCCAACATTATCCAGGTCCAGGCGGGCCAGCCGAGTGAATGGCCTTCGGTCAGCGGCACCAAAAGTGCGGTCAGGGTCGCAGCGAAAAGCACCGTGCCGGGCAGGTCGATGCCGGCCGGGTGCGGCGAGCGGTTGGCCGGCACGACAAGCCGCGAGGCGAAGAACACGATGATGCCGAGCGGGATGTTGATCAGGAAGATCGGCCGCCAGGAGGTGCCGAACAGGTCGGCGCTGACCAGCAGGCCGCCGGCGAGCTGGCCGACGACCGCCGCAATGCCGGAGGTCGCGCCATAGAGCGCGATGGCCCGGGTCTTGCGCTCGCCTTCCAGGGTCGCCTGGAAAGTCGCCAGCACCTGGGGCACCAGCATGGCCGCCGTTGCGCCCTGGACCAGGCGGGCCGCGATGAGGACTTCGATGGTGGGTGCCAGGCCGCAGGCCAGCGAGGCCAGGATGAAACCGCAAAGCCCGACCAGAAACAGGCTATGGCGGCCGAAACGATCGCCAAGCCTGCCGCCCAGCACCAGCGTAGCGGCATAGGCCACGCCATAGACGGACACCACTAGCTCAAGTGCGGCCGGGGTTGCCTTCAGCGAGGCGGCGATCGTCGGCAGCGCCACGTTGACGATGAAGAAGTCGGCGATCGGCAGGAAGGCGCCGGCGAGCAGCACGTAGACGCCGAACCCGTGCAGGCCCCCGGCGCGCGCCATGGAACGGGGAGAATGCCAGGCCGGGTTTGGGGAGTAGGCGGCAGTCATTCGAGTCTCCAGATGTGTATGTCGACATAGTTATGTATACATAATGATTATGCACATATACATACCAGACAGGAGGCTGTAAACTCCCGCGGTATGAAAACCGACGGTGATTCATCCGCACGCAAAACCCCGCCCACGGCTATTCGGTGGGCGGATCTGGCCGACCTGATCCTCATCATTGCCCGCGAGATCCAGTTCCGTGGCTACCGGGATGAGCGGGTGTTCCTGCTCTCGCAGTCGGAGGGCATGGTTATGCGCCATCTGGTGGCGCACGCCTCGGCCACGCCCAGCCAGATCGCGGCCGCGACAGGGCTGCAGCGCACCAATGCCTCCACGGTGCTGCGCGATCTGGAAGGCAAGGGGCTGATCGAGCGCCATGTCGATCCGGAAGACCGCCGGGGTGTCAGCGTCCACCGAACGCGGCGCGGGGCCGACAACTACGCCCTGGTGCGCAAGGAATGGGGCGACGCCGTCTCTGCCGCCGCCGGCGGCGACGCCAGCAGGCTCGACGATGCGATCGCACTTCTCAGGTCCATCGAGGCCGGCCTCATCGCGACGCGCCCGAAAGGCAGCGACGATCGGGCGCGCCGAGGCAGTTGAACCCGGGCGCCCGTACCCAATCAAGCCCACAGTGCCTGCCACCGTGGATCAGGCGTTCGATTGCGGCTTGGCCGCCAAGGCGGATGCTCGGCCCGGCAGGTCAGGCCCGGGCCAATCGCTGCGGACGGCAACAAGTCACAAGCGTGCGCCGCTTTGCCTGTCGAAGATGTGGACCCGGCGCGGATCGATCTTCAGCCTTACCTCTTCGCCGGGACGGACGGTGAGCCGGTCCTTGACGATGGCGTCAATGGCGTCCTCGCCAAACCTGGCGAAGATCTGCGTCTCGGAGCCGGTCGGCTCCAGCACCGAAACCGTTGCCGGCAAACCGTCGGGTGCGATGTCGATATGCTCGGGACGGATGCCGTAGATGACCGGCTGGCCGCTCTGCGCCCTGCCCTCCTCGACCGGCAGCACGGAACCGGTGTCCGAGACAAAGACCTGCCTGCCGTTCTTCGCTTCGATCTTGCCCTTGATGAAATTCATCGCCGGCGAGCCGATGAAACCGGCGACGAAGACATTGCCCGGATTGTCGTAGAGATCGAGCGGTGCGCCGACCTGTTCCACCTTGCCGTCCCGCATCACCACGATCTTGTCGGCCATGGTCATCGCCTCGATCTGGTCATGGGTGACATAGACGATCGTCGTGCCGAGGCGCTGATGCAGTTCCTTGATCTCGACACGCATGGCAACGCGCAGCTTGGCGTCGAGATTGGACAGCGGCTCATCGAACAGGAAGACCTGCGGGTCGCGTACGATGGCGCGTCCCATGGCCACGCGCTGGCGCTGCCCGCCGGACAGCTGTTTTGGAAACCGGTCGAGTAGCTTGCCGAGATCGAGGATTTCGGCCGCCTTCTTCACCTTGGCGTCGATCTCGGACTTCGGCCTGCCCTTGATCTTGAGCGAGAAGCCCATGTTGTCGGCAACGTTCTTGTGCGGATAGAGCGCATAGTTCTGGAACACCATCGCTATGTCGCGGTCTTTCGGCAGCACATCGTTGACCACCCGGCCGCCGATGCTGATCTCGCCGCCCGATATCGCTTCGAGACCGGCGATCATGCGCAACAGGGTGGATTTGCCACAGCCCGACGGGCCGACGAGGATGACGAACTCGCCATCGGCGATGTCGACATTCACACCATGGATGACCTGCGCGCTGCCATAACGCTTGACGATATTCCTGACGGTGACTTCAGCCAACTCGCATCCCCTCTATTGCGGCAAGGCAATCTGCATCTTCACTTCGCCTTTTGGGGCGGATGCGGCGATCTCAAACGCGCGAACGCTGTCTTCGAAGTCGAACGTGCGCGTGATCAGCGGCTTCACGTCGATCGCGCCAGAAGACAGCATCGCAACACAGCGCGGGAAGACGTGGGCATAGCGGAACACATGCTCGACGCGCGCCTCGCGCACCATCGCCTTGCCGACGTCGTAGTTGATGCCATGCATCTGCACGCCGACGAACACCACCCGGCCAGCCGGACAGAGCGGATCGAAGACGCCTTCCGCGGCGCGCGGGCTGCCGGAGCATTCGAACACAATCTCCACGCCCCAGCCGTCGGTTGCGGCCAGAATCTCCTTGGCCAGATCCTGGCGCGCGACATTGATCGGCGTGATGGCGCCGAGCTTCGCTGCGAGCTCAAGCTTGGTGTCGTCCACGTCCGACACGAAGACCCGCGCGCAGCCTGCCGCCAGCGCCGACAGGGCCGTGACCAGGCCGATCGGCCCGGCGCCCATCACCAGTGCGATATCGCCCGGCTTGACCTGCGCCTTGGTGGCGGCGTGGACGCCGACGGCCAGCGGCTCCACCATCGCCGCTTCGGCAAACGAAACATTGTCGGGGAGCTTGAAGGTGAAGTTCTCCGGATGCACGACGCTTGGCCGCAGGACGCCGTGGATCGGCGGCGTCGCCCAGAAGCGAACCGCCGGATCGACATTGTACAGGCCCATGCGCGTCGCGCGGCTGTTCGGGTCGGGAATGCCCGGCTCCATGCACACCCGGTCGCCGACCTGCAGCGACTTCACCTCGGCACCTGTCTCCACGACAATGCCTGATGCCTCATGGCCGAGGATCATCGGCGCCTTCACCTGGAAGATGCCGGCGCCGCCATGCGTATAATAGTGCACATCCGAGCCGCAGATGCCGACGGTGTGCAATTTGATGCGCACGTCGCGGACGCCGAGTACCTCCTCGCGCTCGATCGGGAAATCGCGCAGCGTCAGTTTCAGCTTTTCTTCCAGCACCAGCGACTTCATGAGCCTGCGTTCTCCTCTTGTCTCCGCCCTACCCGCGCCAGACGATCAGCACACCCAGTACGATCGCCAGGACATGGCAGACCGACAATGGGATCGACTGTTCGAGGAAGCGCATCCAGAACAGTTCGAGCGCAACGAACAGATAGATGCCGACAAAAACCCGGTCGAACCAGTTGGTGACGATCGGCAGGAAACCAGTGCGTTGCGGGCTCGCCACGATGGTACTGGCCTCGTCGTCCACCTCATCGAGATCGACCATGTGCTCCATGGAACTACTCCTTGACCGCGCCAAAGGTCAGACCGGCCACGATGTGCCGCTGAACAACCGAGAAGATCAGCAGGGCCGGGACAAGCGTGATGATCGCGATGGACGCCATCGTGCCCCATTCGGTTCCGGTCGTCGTGACATACTCCGACAGGCCGGTGGTGATGGTGCGCGCGTTGAAGCTGGTCAGCGTCGCGGCGAGCAGGAACTCGTTCCAGGCGAAAACCCAGGTCAGGATCAGGGTAACGGCGAGGCCGGGCCGCGCGAGCGGAAAGATGACTTCGCGGATCACCTGCCAGGTCGTGGCACCGTCGACGGTCGCAGCCTCGTCCAGTTCCTTTGGAATTGCGTCGATCGTCGGCCTGAGCGTCCAGATGGCGAAAGGCAGGTTGAAGGTGCAGTAGAGCAGGATCATGCCGGTGCGCGTGTCGTAGAGCTTCCACTCACCAATGGTGAAGACCTGCGTAAAGAGCAGGAAGAAGGGCAGCAGGAACACCGCGGCCGGCGCCATGCGGTTGGTGATCGTCCAGAAGAAGATGTTCTCCTTGCCGGCCAGATCGAAGCGCGACAGCGCGTAGCAGGCCATGAAGGCAAGAACGGTCACCAGCACCGCGTTGCCGGTCGAGATGACGATGGAGTTGAACATGTAGCGGCGCAACGTGTCGTCGCCGAGAACCTTGACGTAATTCTTCCAGTAGACGGTCTCGAGCAGCACGCTTGGCGTGGTGAACAGCTCGACCGCCGGCTTCACAGAAATCACGAACAGCCAATAGATCGGGAACAGCGTCAGCAGGCTGAGCAAGGTCCACAGCAGGATGGAAAGAACCGGGCGGTTGGCGCGCATCAGGAAGGCCTCTTCTGGTCGCGCCGGGCGACGAGGGCGACATAAAGCAGCCAGCACATCACCAGAGTGAGGTACAGGACGATGATCGATGTGGCCGAGCCGTAGCCGTAGTCGGTCTTGGGAAACACGATCTTCCAGATATGCAGGCCGAGATAGCGCGTCGCGGCGCCGGGCCCGCCGCCGGTCAGCATCCACACTTCGTCGACGGTGCGCAGCGCGTCCATCAGGCGAATGAAGACCGTCGCCAGGATCGCCGGGCGGATCATCGGCAAGGTGACGTGCCAGAAGATCTGCCACCTGTTGGCCCCGTCGATCTGCGCCTGCTCGAACGGCTCCTTGGGAAGCGAGACCAGTGCGGCAAGCAGCGTCAGCGTCACCAGCGGCGTCCAGTGCCAGATATCCATGATGACGGTCAGCGCAAAGGCCATGGTCGCGTCACGACCGATATTGAGGTCGTAACCGAACCAGGATTTCAAAAGGTACGGGATGATGCCGATGCTGGGCGTCGTCATCAGGCGCCAAACCGAACCGACGACGATCGGCGCCACGATCAGCGGCAGCGTGTGGATCGTGCGGAACAATCCCCGGCCGGGGAACTCGCGCATGAACAGCTGAGCCAGAAGGTAGCCAAGGATGACTTCGCTCACGACGGCGAAGAAGGCGAATTTCAGCGTGAACGCGATCGAGGTCAGGAACTCGTTGTCGAAGACGAGACGGCGGAAATTGTCGGCGCCGTTGTAGATCATGTAGGGATTCGCACCGAACGGGTTCCATTGATGGAAGGCCACATAGAGCACGTACAGAAATGGGACGATGCCGAAGATGCCCAGGATCGCAATCGTCGGGGCGAGCATCAGCCATCCCACTCTGTTTGATCGCATGAAACCACTCCCCAGGCCGGCGCATTGTCCGCGACATTCTTGCGGCGGCGAAAATGTATTCGGGCCGCCGCTTCACGGCGGCCCGAATTTTTGGTTCGCGAAGCTACTTGCGGTAGCCGAGGTTCTTCAGTTCCGCCTCGGCGGCAGCAGCCATCTGGTCGAGCCCATCGTCGGATGAGACCTCGCCCAACAGGATCTTGTAGAAGATCGGCGCCGTGGCTTCACGCACCTGCGCATGGAACGGATAGGGCGGTGCGCCGGCAAACAGCTTTCCGTCGTTCTTGAGCATGGTGTAGTAGCCGTTGAGCTTCTTATCCATCTCGATGACTTTCGGATCGTCGTAGGTTGCCGTGTTGGTGATGCGGGGTGCTGCCACCGCCCAATCGCCCTGGACCGAGTCCTGGCCGATATACTGCAGGAACAGCAGCGCGGCTTCCTTGTTCTTCGAGGTTACCGGAAGACCGAAAGCGCCACCGTCATAGTAGCCGATATAACCCTTGCCGGCTTCCGCATCCTCCATGACGCCGGGTGCCAGCGGCGGCAGGGCGACGCCGACATTGCCCACGACCTTCGACTTTTCCGCGTCGGCAGCGATCCATGCCGCGTTCTCGCCGTAGACCAGGCCCTGTGCCGCGCGGCCCGCCGCGAAGGTGGTGCCGACTTCGGTCCACGTGCTTGCCGGAGATTCCGGCGGAGCGATGTCGCGCAGATGCAGCCAGTATTTGAGCGCGGCCTTGGCCTTGTCGCTGTTCATCGTGCCGCCATTGGCGACCGATGCCGAGTAGTTTTTCGACGCGTCGATGCCCCAGTTGTAGACACCGAAAGTGGGCGCGATGGACTCGAAGAACTCATACCATGACGCAGGGTGGCCGGTATGCGCCTGTGCCGTGGTGCCCCACAGTTCCAGATTGTGGTCCTTGCCCCATTTGGTGAAGAACTCCGCGATCTGCGTGTATTCCTCATGAGTCTTGGCCGGCACCAGGTCCTTGCCGGTCTCCTTCTTGAAGGCTTCCTTGATCGCCGGATCGTTGAACAGATCGGTCCGGTACAGATAGAGCTTGATGAAGGCTTCCATCGGAATGCCGAAAAGATCGCCGTCAGCATTCTTGAAATAGTTCGCAAATGTCGTGAAGTGCGTTTCGTCGTACTCCGGCGCTTTCAGCGACGGGTCGTCCTTCAGGGATTTCGTGATGTCGACCAGGAAGTCGCGGGCGAGATAGGCGTAGATGATGTCCTGCTCGATATAGACCATGTCATAGATGCCGGTCTTGGCTTCCATGTCCTTGATCGCCTTGTCGTACATCTGGTCCCAGGAGGTGGTCTCGATTTCCACCTTGATGCCGGTCGCCTTCTCGAAGGCGGGGGCAAGAACGTCCTTGATGTAGTTCGAAGGCGGCGTGCTTTCGGTCACGCCGTGCAGCGTAACACCCTTGTATTTCGCACCGGCGTCCGACCAGAAATCGGCTTTGGCGGGCATCACGCTGGTCATCAGGCCGACCGCCAATGCGGCAAGGCCCATTCTGAGTTCATGTTTCATTTTTCACTCCTCCAACAAAACATTGACTGTCAGTCATCCATTCTGCGATCGCCGCGTTCCACCCCCCCCCTCAGGAACGGCACCTCCTGGCCACCCGGACATGGCTGAAACCCGTTTCAGGCCGATGCGCGCCGGTCCGTCCTGCTGGAAAAGTGGCACCCGGAAAAGAGAGCTCCCCGGGTGCCGGCCCTGGGAGGCAAATCCACGTCCAACGAAACGGCGGCTGTGGTTCCCGCAAAGACATCCTCCCCGACCGGTGCCTGAGATGAAAGCTCAGCGACACGGATCCTCCTGCGCTCGAGAATTTGTTCTGCCTGCGGCCTCCGGGCATTCCGATGAACTTAGTGCGGGGACACTTCCCCGTGCCACGCGTGGTTTGCAGGCGATCTATACTTTTTCGCCGACTGCCCGCGCGCCGCCTGACCAGGCGCGGATCTCCCTGAACGGATCGGCGCGCGCCTCGGTCCCGATCTTGTGGGCATTGCGCCGGTAATCCGACGGCGTGCGCCCGCAGATCTTGAAGAACTGCCTGTTGAAATTGGCGACGTTGTTGAACCCGACTTCGAAGCAGATGTCGGTGATCGGCCGATAAGTCTGCGTCAGCAGCGAGCAGGCTGCATATATGCGCGCAAGGATGACGTAACGGGCAAAGGTGTGACCTGTCTGCCGCTTGAAGAAACGTGAAAATGCTTGCGGTTCCAGCCCGCAGAGCCTTGCAACGAACGGCAGGTCGATATCGTCGCTATAGTGGTCCAGAACATAGCGCATTGCCACGTCGAGTTCCGGCGGCAATTCCGCCTGCGCGGAGGTAGGCGCCAGCCGCGAGAGCCTGCGGCGGTCGCCGGGATCGCGGGCCAGCGTGATCATCAATTGCAGAAAGAGCACCACACGCTCGGCACCCTGGGCAGCGCCGATCTGTGCGAGCAGCCGCTGCCCGGCGAGGGCGGTGGCCCCGCGAAACTCCACTCCGTAGACGGCGTCGTCGTAGAGCGGCCGGATGGTTCCGAGCTCAGGACAGAAGCCGGTGACCCGATCGGCCCATTCGCGGCTGAACTGGATCAGCATGTCGCGATTGCGAATTGTCTTCCCGGGTTCAATATCGCTGACCCAATTGTGCGGGACGTTCGGCCCGGTCAGGACCAGGCAGCCTGGTGCGAATTCCCCGATATGATCTCCCACCATCATGACGCCCGAGGTCGTTCGCGTCAGGTGCAGTTCGTATTCCGGATGATAATGCCACTTGGCTTTGAAGAACGGATAGTCATGCATGTTCCAGCGGAACGATTCCGCCGGCGGACATATGACCATTTCGAAGTCCGGAACGATCTTCAGAGCGGGCTTCATTGAGTGGCTCCTTCCCTGTAACGCAACGACCGCTTGATCCGCGGTCTCCCTAGAGCGGTTCAGCTTTTTATAATCGCTGCCCCGATCTAAGTATTTGTTTTTACACAATTCCGGACGGAAAACCGCTGCGCACTTTTCCTGGAATTGCTCTAGCCCTTCGGCAAGGGCCCCTCCCTCGGCGGCAGGCCGACGCCTCCTTCGCCTACTTGCCGGGGCTTATCGAAAACCGTCGTTGACCGGACGGTGACCAATCCTCACAGGCATTGCAGGCCGTTCAGTGCGCACGGGGTCGCCGAACAAATACAGTGAACGATGCCATCCGGCGAAAACATGACACAAGGTACCGCGCACTCAAGGCGCCGGCTCGAGATCCTCCTCCAATGCGTCTGGTGTTTTTGCCAGACTTATATGTTGCTTAATGAGACAAATTAGAGCTTTCCGTTGAGCTGTCAATCATTTTTGCACGAAAAGCGGAAACAGGCGGCACCATTACGCGCTTCGTATGACTCTTGACATGAACCTGGTTTGGATATTTTGTTGTGCTATGCAACATAGATCGTGTCGTGGAGGAGCTGCACATGCGCAGATTGGGCATTCATTCATTCGTTTGGACCGGCGGCGGCACTCAGGCCATGCTCGAGGAGGCGATGGAAAATTCTGCCGCCTGTGGCTATCAGCTGATCGAGTTCGCGTATCTGCGACCCGAAAAATTCGACCTCGACCGCCTCGCCAGCAAGGCTGAGGCGCTGGGCCTCGAAATCGCCGTCACGATGGGCCTTCCGCCAGGCGCCGACGTGTCGAGCGAGGATGCTGCCGTCGTCAAGGCAGGCGAGGACTTGCTTGCGGGCGCGGTCGCGGCCGTTCGAGATATCGGCGGCACCAAGCTTGGCGGCATTCTCTATTCCGCGCACACGAAATATTCGACCATGCCAAGCGATCGCGGCCGCAAGAACAGCATTGCAGCCATTGCGCGGACGGCCGAAGCGGCAAAGACGGCCGGCGTCGATCTTGTCCTTGAGGTCGTCAACAGGTTCGAGACGAACCTCCTGAACACGGCGGCTCAAGGCCTCGACTTCATCAAGGCGACCGGCTCCGATCACGTCAGGCTCCATCTCGACACGTTTCATATGAACATCGAGGAAGCGAACCCGGCGGCGGCCATTCGTCTGGCCGGCGACAAGATCGGCTATTTCCACATCGGCGAAAGCAATCGCGGCTACCTCGGCGACGGGGTGATCGATTTCGATCGCATCTTCGATGCCTTGCTCGATATCGGCTACGAGCGCGACATTACCTTCGAATCGTTCTCCAGCGCCGTGGTCGACGAAGGTCTTTCGCTGGCATGCGCGATCTGGCGCGATACCTGGACCAAGAACATGCCGCTGGCAAAGCACGCCAAGGCCTTCATCGACCTGAAAATGCAAGAGGCGGTTCGCCGGCGAACGACGAACGCCCGCCCATAGGCCGCACATGGGCAGCCTCCACGAGACGACGCCTGGTGGGTCGTGTTTTCGAAAACCCGTCCCAGTTGCCGCATGTTTGAGCGGCGTGTACCAAATGAGGGCCTGCGATCGCTTGCAGTTGGCGGATCGCAGGTAGCCTGGAGAGACCTACGTGAATGACCCGGCGTTGACCGCCAGTTCGCATCGCAGAATTCGACAAAGCAATGAAGTGGCGGCTCTGAGAGCCCTTCACCAGTTTGGACGACTTAGCCGAGCCGAACTCGCACGCAAATTGCGCCTTAACCGCTCTTCGTCGGGGCATATCATCGCCAGCCTGACGGCTGACGGCCTGGTGCGCGAAGCCATTGAGGATCCGCCCGAACAACCGGGTTATGCCCGGGTCGGCCGCCCCGGCATCATGCTGGAACTGGTGCCGGATGCCATATTCTTCCTTGGGGTGGAGATCGGCGTCGAACATATCAGCACGGTCGAGATCGATCTCGGAACCAACATCGTCTCGACGAATGTGGAACCGTTTGACGGACCGTCGATCAGCGTCGAGGCCGCGGTCGATCGCGCGGTAAGCCTGGCCCTCCAATCCATTCCGGCGTCGAAACTGGAGCGATGCGAAGGCTTTGGCGTCTCGACGCCGGCGCAGATGGACAAGCACGGACTGGTCCGGCTGGCGCCGCTTCTCGGCTGGCGAAACGTTCATCTCGCCGAGCTGGTACGAGACGTGCTGCCGCTGCGCGTTCCGGTACTTGCCGAGAACGATGCCAACGCATTCGCCATCGGCGCGACCTACGGGCGCAGCGAGGCGCATTCAGGCGTAACGCTGTTTCTCGTGATGGAGAGCGGCGTCGGCGGCGGCATCATCATCGACGGCAATCTTTTTCGCGGCGCCAACGGGCTGGCGGGCGAGATCGGGCACCTGATCATCAGCGACGCGCCGGGTCCGCGCCGCAATCTGGAACAGCTGATCGGCCTTGAAACCATCATGGGCGAATACCGCAAGGCCTCCGCCATCAGCCATCCGGCATTCGGCAACTTCCTTGCCGATGTCCAGGATCGCCTGCCCAGCGCCGTCTCTATCGCCGAGCATTGGGCAAAGGCCTTGGCAACAGGGCTTGTGCAGGCCTGCCGGATCATCGACGCCGACCGGATCGTGCTGGGCGGTTCGGTCGCCGCGCTCTATCCGCTGATGGCCGCCAGGGTGGCCGCCCACATCCACGCCATACAGGAATCCAGTTTCCCCTTCCCATCGATTACAGTGAACGATGAAGGAACTGTCGGTTCCGCTTTCGGTGCGGCCTGCATGCTGCACCAGCGTTATCTGTCTCTGGAGAGCCAGCGTTTCGCCGACGATACGGCGGAATTCGAAGAGCCGGAGGCAGACGAAGGGAGATAGTGCGCGGGAGCCTTTTTGCCGCGACTTACCAACGGCGCCAATCCGGTTAATATGTTGCATAAGCATACAAATGCCCATAGTGTGCCTTTGGAGGAATAACAGCGCATTCCCGATCGTGACCATCTCAGGCCGCTGTTCGCTGCCAGGATCAGCGAGCGCGCCGCGAGACCTGCGGCAGGTGCGTCTCCGATCTCGAAAGTACCCAACAGCCGAGCCCATGCAATGCCCGCAGATGCGATTTCAAGTCAGACCAAGCTCGCTGCGGACGCACTCGGGCCGACGGTCGTCATCGGCGAGATCCTGGTGGAGATCATGGCGAAAAGCCGTGGCGACGGTTTCCTCGAACCGATCGAGCTCATCGGCCCCTACCCCAGCGGCGCGCCGGCGATCTTCATCGATCAGTGCGCCAAGATCGGCGGCTCGGCGGCAATTGTCGCCTCGGTCGGCGACGATGATTTCGGCCGCATCAACATCGAACGGCTCCGGTCCGACGGAGCCGACATATCGGCCATCTCGGTTAGCCCCGACTATCCGACCGGAAGCGCGTTCGTTCGCTATCGCGACGACGGCTCGCGCGACTTCGTCTACAACATCGGAAAATCCGCGGCCGCACTAGTCAGCCTGACGGCTGAGGCGAAGGCGCTGTTCGCGCGAGCCGGACACCTGCACGTCATGGGTACCGCTTTTGCCATCCCGGGTGTCTGGGAGATGATGGATCATGCCATCGGTGTCATCAAGCAGCGCGGCGGATCCGTTTCCCTCGACCCCAATCTGCGCAAGGAGTTGCTCGGGCACGGACAAACGCGGGAGCGCTTCGCCAAGCTCATCGATTTCGCCGACCTTCTCCTGCCTTCCGGAGACGAATTGTTCGTGGCGGCCGGTGTCGAAGGCGAAACCGCCGCGGTCACTGCGCTCTTTGCCCGTGGCGTAACGGAGATTGCTCTCAAGCGCGGCGAACACGGATCCAGATTTTTCGGCGCCGACGGCACGCGGATTGACTGTCCGGCGTTCAAGGTTGCCGAGGTGGATCCGACGGGCGCCGGTGACTGTTTCGGCGGCGCCTACGTCGCTTGCCGTCGCCTCGGCATGCCTGCGTTCAAGGCGCTTGAGTATGCCAATGCTGCGGGCGCTCGCAACGTCACCATGCAGGGTCCGATGGAAGGTGCTGCGTCACGCAAACAGCTTGACGAGTTCATCGCCGTGACCCCGAAAAACAGCACAAGTCTGGACACGGCCGCGCGCGGCCAAGCACGTAAACTGGAGGATTGAGATGGGTCAGGATCTGTCGGGAAAAGTCATAGCAATCACCGGTGCGGCGTCCGGGATCGGCCTGGCCTGCGCCAAGGCCTGTCTTTCTTCGGGGGCACGCGTCGTTCTTGTCGACTATGCCGAGGATCGGTTGAAGAACCTGGCGTCGGAACTGGGCGCGAACGCGATCCCGCTGGTGGTCAATCTCACCGACCCAAAAAGCGTGGCGGGCATGATGCCGGCCATTCTGGACAACGCCGGCCAACTCGATGCCTTCCATGCCAATGCCGGCGCCTATATCGGCGGCGATTTTACGGATGGCGATCCGGACGCCTTCGACCGGATGCTGAACCTGAACGTCAATGCTGTATTCCGAACGGTTCACGCGGTCCTGCCGCACATGATCGAACGCGGCACGGGAGACATCGTCGTCACCAGCTCCGTAGCCGGCCACACGGCCGTGCCGTGGGAGCCGATCTACACTGCTTCCAAGCACGCCGTTCAGGCGTTCGTCCACGCGCTGAGGCGGCAGGTCGCGAAGCACGGCATCCGTGTCGGCGCGATCGCCCCCGGGCCGGTGCTGACGCCCCTCGTCGAAGACTGGCCGAAGGAGAACCTCGACCGGGCGATAGCCGCGGGGACTCTCTTTGACCCGAAGGAAGTCGCCGAGGTCCTTGTTTTCATGCTGACGCGATCGCGCACGGTAACGATCCGGGACGTCGTCATCCTGCCGGCCAACTTCGATATCTGACAGCACGGCAAGTCGGCATCGGAATTAGGGAGGAGGACCATGTACCAGGCTCGTTTCAGGGTGGACAACGAGGTCGCCGTGGTGACCGGCGGTGGCCGCGGTATTGGCCTTGCCTGCGCGGATGCGCTTGGCGAGGCCGGCGCTTCCCTGGTGATCATCGAACCGGACGAGCAGGTCGGCAGCGCCGGAACGGATGAGTTGATCGCGAAAGGTCACGAGGCCGAACTGGTGATCGGCGACGTGACATCGTCTGCGAGAGTGACCGAGATTGCCGACATGCTGGCTGCCCGAGGAACGCCGGCTTCGATCCTCGTCAACAATGCCGGCATCGGCAGCAGCGGCATTTCACTGGAGGATGTGGACGACGAATTGTGGCTGCGGATGATGGACGTCAACATCAACGGCGTCTTCCGGTGCTGCCGCGCGTTCGGCAGGCACATGATCACCGCCCGGCATGGCTCGATCGTCAATCTCGGATCGATGTCCGGCACGATCTGCAATCGGCCGCAGCCGCAGACACCCTACAACGTCTCGAAAGCGGCCGTCCATCATTTGACCCGCTCGATCGCCGCCGAATGGGCGCCGCATGGCGTGCGCGTCAACGCGGTCGCGCCCACCTACATCGAGACGCCGATGGTTCTGGCGATCCCTGAAAACAAGACGCGGATCGAGGCCTGGCTGCGAGACACGCCGATGGGGAGAATGGGACAGGCGCATGAAGTCGCCAGCGCCGTGCTGTTCCTCGCCTCCGCCGCAGCCAGCCTGATGACCGGCGCCGTCGTGCCTGTCGATGCCGGCTTTACATGCTGGTAGGACGGCGGCCCCGAAATTCCTTCGCGGTCGGCTCGATGCTGCATCAGCGATCACAGGCACAGTGCGATGCCGCCATTGGCACTTGAACGGTCAAGTCGGGCAAGCGTAACATCCCGCTATCTAATTGAGTCTGCTTCATTCGTCCGGGCTAATGCTCGGATTGGTTTGGATACTTTCCTTGAATACGCAAGCCATCGGCGGCGCGCCGGAGCGCGGCAAATCGTTTGCCCATGTGGCGGAAGCCTCGTGGGGCAAGGGTCTTAGCACCCTGCTCCGCATCGTGCGCATGACGCTGCGCCATCCCTGGCAGGTCGCGATCACCATCGTCTCGACCTTCATCGCCGCGACGCTGCAGCTTTTCATCCCGCGCCTGCTGGGACGCGCCATCGATCAGGCGCAGGGTGTGATGGCCGCGGGTGCCGGCACCGCGGCAGGGAATGCGCTGTGGAATACGGCGCTGACGCTGCTCGTCGTCAGCATCCTGCGCGGCCTCTTCACCATTGCGCAGAACTACTATGGCGAGGCTGTCGGCCATCAGACCGGCTATGAACTGCGCCTGGCATTCTACGAGAAGATCCAGCGCCTGAGCTTTTCCTTCCACGACCGGGTCCACACCGGCGATCTGATCACGCTCGGCCTGCTCGATCTCGACGGCGTGCGCATGTTCTTTTCCACCGGCATCCTGCGCGTGGTGCTGCTCGGCGTGCTGATCGGCGTCGGCGCCTATCTGCTGATCAGCACCGATCTCGTGCTCGGGCTGCTCAGCCTGAGCTTCGTGCCGTTCGTCGCCTGGCGATCCTCGGTCACCCAGCTGGCGTTGCGCAGCACCTGGCTCACTTTGCAGCAGCGGCTGTCGGTGCTGAGCCGGGTGATGGACGAGAACCTCGGCGGCATCCGTGTCGTGCGTGCCTTCGCGGCGCAACGGCATGAGTTGCAAAAGTTCGACCGCGCCAAGCAGGATGCGCTGGACCTCGCCACCGAGCGCGTCGACATCCGCGTCAGCAACACCAGCGCCATGAATTTCTCGTTCCTGGCCGCCATGGGCCTGGTGCTGTGGTTCGGCGGCCAGAAGGTGATTGCAGGCCAGATCAGCGTCGGCACGCTGGCCCAGTTCCTCACCTTCATGACCATCCTGCAGATGCCGGTGCGCCAGCTCGGCCTGATGGTCAACTCGTTCGCCCGTGCCTCGACCTGCGGCACGCGGCTGTTCCAACTGCTCGATGCCGAACTCGATATCGAGGACGCACCTGATGCCAAGGACCTCGTCGTCAGCCACGGAATGCTGCGCTTCGACAATGTCGGCTTCCGCTACGCGGGCGCTAGCCGCCCGACCCTGTCCGGCATCTCCTTCGAGGCCAGGTCCGGCGAGACCATCGGCATCGTCGGCCCGCCCGGCAGCGGCAAGTCGACCATCGCGCATCTGATCCCGCGCTTCTACGACGTGACTTCAGGCACCATCACCATCGACGGCCAGGACATCAGCAAGGTCACGCTGCAATCGCTGCGCAAGGCCGTCGGCGTCGTGCAACAGGACGCATTCCTGTTCACCACCTCGATCGAGAACAACATCGCCTATGGCAATCCGTGGGCGCGCGAGACCCGCATCGGGCAGGCCGCCGAATACGCCCAGCTGCACAACTACATCATCGGGCTTCCGGCGGGCTACACCACGGTCGTTGGCGAACGCGGCGCGTCGCTTTCCGGCGGCCAGCGGCAGCGCCTGACCATCGCGCGCAGCCTGATGCTGCGGCCATCGGTGCTGGTCTTCGACGATTCCACCGCAGCCATCGACGCCGGCACCGAGCAGCGCATCCGGGCGGCGATGAAGCGCTTCGCCAAGGATCGGGTCACGCTCATCATCTCGCACCGGCTGAACTCGCTGATGCATGCCGACCAGATCCTGTTCGTCGAAGGCGGCCACATCGTCGAGCGCGGCACGCATGAGGAACTGCTGGCGCTCTGCGGACGCTACCGTGCGCTCTACGACCTGCAGCTGCGGCCGGACGACGACCGGCCCGCGGCCATGGGAGCCGCCTGATGTCGACACAGAACGACGACGAGAAGGAAGACACCAGCGGGCGGCCGACAAAGGCTGTCGTCGGCTCGCACCGCGACGAGGAAGAGGTTTTCGGCAAGGCCTACGATCCGCGCATCGTGCGGCGCATCTGGAGCTTCGTAAAACCCTATCAGTGCCGGATTTTCATCTCGGTCGCCGCGGTGCTGGTGTTCACGCTGACGCAGCTGGCGATCCCGCTGGTCATCCGCTACGCCATCGACCATGGCATGACGGCGGGCAGGCTCGACCGCTCGGTGATGATCTCTGCGACCGGCGCCTTCGCGGTCATCATCCTCATCAACTATGCCGCCAGCTATGTGCAGGAGAGCGTCGTCGGCAAGGTGGCCGAAAATGTGCTGTCCGACCTGCGGCGCGCCATGTTCAGCCATTTGCAGCGGGTCTCGCTGAGCTTCATGGACAAGACCGAGGTCGGGCGGCTGATGTCGCGCCTGCAGGGCGACGTCAATTCGATGCAGGAATTCCTCGAGACGTCGGTGATGTCGGTGGGCGACATCGTGCTGTTGTTCGGCATCGTCAGCGTGCTGCTTTGGCTGGATTTCCGGCTCGGGCTGCTGACGCTGTCGACCATGCCGGTGCTGTTCATCGTGCGCCTGTTCTGGCTGCCGCGCGCCAAGGTCGCCTTCATGGCGGCGCACGAGACCAATTCCATCGCCAACGGGGCGCTGGCCGAAGGCATCCATGGCGTCCGCACGGTGCAGAGCCTCGAACGCCAGCATGTCAATTTCGACCTCTATGACGAGAAGGTGCTGGCCAATCTCCGTGCCCATCTTCGCTCGGCGAAATATGCGCAGGTGATGGTGCCGATCGTCGACACGCTGACCGGCATTGCCATGGCGACGGTCATCGTCGTCGGCGGCACGATGGTGCTCTCGCACAGCCTCGATGTCGGCATCATGGTGGCGTTCCTGTTCTACATCCAGCGCTTCTTCGACCCGATCCGCTCGCTCACCATGCAGTACAGCGTCATGCAGCGCGCCATGGCCTCCGGCCAGCGCATCTCCGAAGTGCTCGACGTGCCGGTTGACGTCAGCGACAAGGACGGAGCGGTCAAGCTGTCGCGCGACATGGACGGCTCGGTCGAGTTCAGGAACGTCACCTTCGGCTATAGGCAGAACCTGCCGGTGCTGAAGAACGTTTCCTTCCGCGTCAATCCGGACGAGACCGTAGCACTTGTCGGCCCGACCGGATCAGGCAAATCCAGCTCCATGGCGCTGGTGCATCGCTTCTACGATGTCTGGTCGGGTCAGGTCCTGGTCGGCGGGCATGATGTCCGCGAGCTAACGCAGGATTCGCTCGGCGAGCAGGTGGCGATGGTGCTGCAGGAGCCGTTCCTGTTCTCCGGCTCGGTGCTGGAGAACATCCGCTATCACAAGACCGACGCGACCCGCGAAGAGGTGGTGCGCGCCGCCCAAGCCGTCGGCGCGCACGACTTCATCGAGCACCTGCCTGACGGCTACGACACCGAGCTCGAGCAGCGCGGCGGCAACCTCTCGCTCGGCCAGCGCCAGCTGATCAGCTTTGCGCGGGCGCTGGTGGCCGATGCCAAGATCCTTGTGCTCGACGAGGCCACGGCCAGCATCGATTCCTACACCGAGATGCTGATCCAGAAGGCGCTGGTAAAGCTGCTCGAAGGCCGCACCGGGCTGGTCATCGCCCACCGGCTGGCGACCATCCGCGGCGCCGACCGCATCATCGTCCTGCAGAACGGCGAGATCGTCGAAAGCGGCAACCACGAGCAATTGATGGAAAGAAAGGGCCTCTACGCCCGCCTCTACAACATGAACTATGCTTCGTTCGACGATATTTCAGAAGGCGAGATGGAGCTGGACGCGGCGGTCGGCAAGGCGACGTGATTGGCGCAGGTTCGCGCGTGGCGGCATCACAATCTGGAACGATTTGAACCCGGCAAGCCGCTGGCGCTAACCACCGTCACTTTGCGCTCGGCGGCACGCAAGGACGAAAGTGCGTCTTGGGAGATGCCCTCGTCGGTGATCACCTCGTCGATCTCGGAAATATCCGAAAGCGTACAGAAACCAGGCGCGGTGAACTTCGAGCTGTCGACGAGCAGGATCGTCTTGCGAGCGGACGAGATCATAGCGCGCTTGAGCGACGCCACCTCCAGCGACGTTTCCGTCAGCAGCGTGCCGGTCACGGCCGAAGCACCGGTCATGCAGAGGTCGGCATGCAGCGTCTTGATGAAGCTCTCGCCCGGCTCGCCGGCAAGGTGCCGGTAGCCGGGACGGACGGTGCCGCCCGGCAGGATGATGCGCCAGGATTTGATGTCGGCGGCGAAATCGGCGATCTCGAGACTGTTCGTCACCACGGTCAGCGGCAGATCGCGCTCGGCGGCGGCGCGCACCACCTCCATGACGGTCGAGGAACTGTCGAAGATGACGCTGTCGCGGGCGCTGAGCCGCTGCGCGGCCTCGCGGCCGATCGCAACCTTCTCGGCGTGCTGCAGCTCGGCATTGACGGTCATCTCGCGTTCGAAGGTGGCGCGCATCGGCTGCAGCAAATGCGCCCCGCCATGGGTGCGCTCGAGATAACCTTTTTCCACCAGGTGCTCGAGATCGCGCCGCACCGTCGATTGCGACCCGCCGATCGTGTCGGCGAGTTCCTGGATGCTGGCCGCACCGCTGACGCGCAGGTGCTCCAGGATAAGAGCCTGCCGCTTGGCGGGAACGATATCGACGCGTTTGCTCGGAGACTCCATGCTTCACCCGCTTGGCGGCCCGACAGCGGGGCCGACAGATTCCATGCCAAATCGTTCAATCTCTACCAAATCGTATAACCGCAATCCACAACCACGACCGCGCCGGTCATGGCGCTCGCGGCATCCGAGGCGAGGAAGAGGATGGGCGCGGCAACCTCGTCCGGACGCGCGACGCGCTTCATCGGCGTCATCTCCATCCACACCGGCATCAGTTTGTCGTCGGTGAAGCCGCCGCGCGACATGACCGTATCGACATAGGTCGGCGCCACGCAGTTTACCCTGACGCCGCGGTCGGCCCATTCTCCGGCAAGGCAGCGTGTCATGTGGTGGACGGCCGCCTTCGCCGAATTGTAGTGCACCTGGCGTTGCGGCTTGTTGGAGATCAGCCCGGACATGGAGCCAAGCGTGACGATCGAGCCATGGCCACGCTCGAGCATGGGTCTGGCGAATTCCCGGCAGGACCAATAGGCGCCGTTCAGGTCGACGTCGACCACTTTAAGCCATACCTCGTCGCTCATCTCCTCGCCGCCGGTGTCGGGCCAGGCAATGCCGGCATTGGCGATGAGGATATCGACCGCGTGACGCTCGTTGGCGGATCGCGCGGCCGCGGCGACGGACTTCGAATCGGTCACGTCGAGCTGTAGCGCCTCGACGTCGTGGCCCTTCCGCTTCAGCTCGTCGCGTCCTGCCTCCAGCACCTGCGGATCCATGTCCGATATGATGACCCGAGCGCCGGCCTCGGCGAGCGCTTCGGCCGTCGACAGGCCGATGCCGCGGCCACCGCCGGTGATGAAGGCCGTTTTGCCGTCGAGGCGGAACCGTTCGAGAAACATGGAATTTGTCCTTCAGTCGTGTTGGAGGGTGGGACCGGCGTCGGCGTGGCGGTTGCGTCCGAGAATGAGCAGGCAGCCGGCGGTAAAGCTGTCGCCCAGACCGAGCGTCGTCACCGGCTTCTCCACATAGGGAGACGCACAGGCAACGAAGGTCCAGCGCCCCTTTCGGACCGGCGTCTGGAAGGGAAGCGGATGGAACTCGGCCGTCGGCGCGATCGCGATGGTTCGTGCGGGTTCTCCATTCGCTGCCCTGGCGCTGGCGATCGCGCAGCCTGCCATCAGCGCGCGTTCCTCTTCCTTCGGATCGTTCAGGGTCACGGCGGCGGCCCATGTGTCGGCATGCACGCAGACCCGCTCGAGATCGAGCCGCTCGCCGAGCGCCACGAGAGCCTCCATCGGATGATGGGCGGACGGGTTCATGGCGAGCAGTTCGGAATGGCTCATGCCGAGCGAGGTGATCGCGCCGCTTGCGTGGGAAAACAGCTCCTCGACTGCCTGCTGCGTCGCATAGCCCGCCAGCTCGAAATGGATCGTCCTGAGGCCGGCTGCCTTCCAGTCGCGGCTGAGCGCGAAGACGTGCCGGCTGGCGGCGCCGACATTCTCCACCGCCTCGTCGTTCAGTCCCGAAAGAAGCCCGGCTGCGGCCGACGGCGCCAGCCGCCGCGACATGGTCTCGAAATCCTTGTCACGCTGAATGCCGCGATCGCGGAAGCGGATGATGACACGCGAGGAACGGGTCGGCACGACGGCGCCGATCGCGCGGCCGGCCGTGAATTCGAAGATGAAGATTTCGGGGATGTGCGGGCCAGCGGCCGATACCGCGTCCGCCGTCCTGAGCGTGCCCCCTTCCGCCAGCAGAACGCCGGCCGGGATCTTGCGCAGCATTGCCGCATAACGATCCTCGAGGGCGACCAGCGAGCGGACACCAAGTTGTCCGAGCACCCAGGCCGCCTGAGGACCGGTTCCGCCCAGCGCATAGCGCAGCGGCAGCCGTTCGCGTAGCCATGCCGGGCCTTGCGGCCAGTCGAACCGTACCTCGCCGCCTACGCCGCGCGCGGCACGGGAAAGAAGAAGATCGGCAAGTTGCGCCGCGGGGCTGCCGGCGGGTGCGTCCAGAAGCGGCTGCATGTCGTGCATCTCGATCCGCGCATCGATGCATGCGCTGATGCCGCACAGGAAAAGGCCCGCCGACGAAAGGGCGTCCGTGCCAAGCGGGCCGGACCGTGGATCGATCAGGGCGGAATAGCGCTCTGCGCACGATGCCGCGAAACCATCGCTCATGGCCGCGCCCCTCCTCACCTGGCGACGCTGCCAATTGCTATCATTATCTTCCAAATCGTCAATGTGAATTTTGCCGCCTCGCGCCAAAATTGCGTAAATGTGACGCTGCGAACCTTGCTTTTGGGCATTGCAGCAAAAGATTTTGTGCAAATGCTCAAATTTCTTCATTTTGCTGGAGCAATCAAAATTTTATATCGCAAAAACATACTGTTAAGTAACCTCTAGCCCGTAGCGAATGACGCAAGACTGGGGCACTGAACCGCCATTCAGCTCGCATCGATGCGGAATTAGAAAGAATTAGATAGCTATTGACAGATTATGAGAAATATCTGCATATAACAACGAGCCTGGAACGGCGAAGGAAGAGCCCCGGCAGCGGACCCGTACAAACATTTCTACCGAGGAACACCCATGGTTACGAGACTCGACAGGAAGCTGGCGAACATCCGCGCGGGCTTCTACAAGCCGACCGATTTTATCATTGCCGATGCCAAGGACAGCGATGTCGGCGCCGGCGTGACCGCCACGGGCTTCGACTATTCGGTCAAGCCGCCGCGCCGTCGCAGCCGCCAGGAATTCATCGCCCAGATCGAGGCAATCATCAAACAGGACATCGTCGACCTCATGCTGGTGTCGCAGTCCAACCTCGACCTTCTCGACGAGCGCGGCGCCTTCTTCGGCAGCGAAATGAAGCCGGCGATCCGCGGCAATCTGGAAACGATGTGCTGGGGCGCCGTGCGCCACGGCACCTACACGCAGAAGCCGTCCGTGCCCTTCCGCGACACCAATCTGTCGCGCGCCATCGCCGGCTATCCGGCGCGCGGCACGGACCTCGCCCTCTATTCGGTTTCCTTCAGCAACGATCTCGAACTCGACATCCGCACGCTGAACGCCTTCGCCGAATTCCGCGCCGAGGCGGCCCGCACCAATTTCAAATACTTCTACGAGGTCTTCAATCCGAGCGTCGACATCGGCCTCAACCGTGAGCAGATCGGCGAGTTCGTCAACGACCACATCATCAAGTCGCTGGCGAGCGTGCCTAAGGCCGAGCGGCCGCTGTTCCTGAAGACGCCCTACAACGGGCCGAAGGCGCTGGAGGAGCTCGTCAATTTCGACTCCGAGCTGATCGTCGGCGTGCTTGGCGGCGGCGCCGGCACCACGCGCGACACGTTCGAGCTCGTCGCCCAGTCGGAGCGCTACGGCGCCCGGCTTGCTCTCTTCGGCCGCAAGATCAACCTCGCCGAGGCGCCGCTTCACCTCATCGTTCTGATGCGGGCGGTCGCCGACGGCACGATCGGCCCGGAGGAAGCGGTGCGCGCCTATCATGGAGAATTGCAGAAGCTCGGGCTGTCGGCGAACCGCTCGCTCGCGGACGACCGGGTGATCACCGAAGAGGTGTTGACGGTCGCGGCCGCCAAGGCCGCCTGAGTCGGGTAGCGATGACGGCAGGAGCCGTCACGCCCAGCGATGGCGGCCAGGGGCCGTCACGTCCAGCGATGGCGGCCAGAGGCCGTCACGCCCAGCGATGGCGGCAGGAGCCGCCACGCTTTGAAAGTGACCCTTCAATGGGTCGCTGCGCCCGCGAGTAGGAGGCTCGCGACGCGCATTACGTGGGAGAAAAAGGGAGGAATATGATGAGGAAAATGCTGTTTCTTGCGACGACGATCCTCGCCGCCGCTCTTTCCGCTGCCTCGGCGAATGCCGAGCAGAAAGAGGTCACTGTCTGGTCCTGGTTCGTCCAGAGCACGATGGACAAGTCGATTGCCGCCTTCGAGAAGGCCCATCCGGACATCAAGGTCAAATACACCTATTACAACTACTCGCCCGAATACATCACCGCGCTCAAGGCGGCGGCGGCCTCGGGGAGCCTGCCCGACGTGATCGGCCTGCAGCCGGGTTCGCTCACCCAGCAGTATCGCGAAAATCTCGAAGCGGTGAACGAACGCGCCGCCAAGCAGTGGGGCGACAAATGGGCGGAGAAGGTCTTCCCCGTCAACCGCAAGCAGATGCTGATGGGCAATCCGAAGGGCGACGAAAACTATTACATCATCCCCCAGGAATCCCAGGTCCTGTGCATCTGGTACAACCGCAAGATATTCGAGAAGCTCAATCTTTCGGCGCCAAAGACCTATGACGAGCTGAAGGCGGCGGCCAAGGCACTGACCGATAACGGCTATATACCGATGTTCCAGGGCGCGGCCGACGGCTGGCAGAACGAGAACGTCTTCCTCATGCTCGCCAACCAGTTCTCGCCGGGCATTGTCGACAAAGCCCAGGCTGGGGAATCGCCCTGGACGGCGCCGGAACTTGTCGCGGCCATGAAGGCCTGGAAAGGCCTCTTCGACGACGGCATCTTCCAACAGGGCGCGCTCGGCGCCCATGCCTATCCGACCGGCGCGCAGCTGTTTGCACAGGGCAAGGTCGGCATGATGGCGCTCGGCTCTTGGTGGATGCAGGAAAGCAAATTCCCGCCGCCACTGTCCGAATTCGTCCAGAACATGGACGGCTTCGATTTCTTCTACCTGCCCCCCGTCAAGGACGGCAATACCGCCAGCCCGCCTGTCGGCGGCATCGACATCGGCTACGGCCTGACCAAGAACGGTGGCAAGAACCCCGAAGCCTGGACCTTCCTTGCGGAACTCACCAACGGCGTCGGCCTGCAGGAAGCGCTGAACGACCTCAACGACCTTCCGGCCTTCGAGGGCAATTCTCCCAAGGGCGACATCACCGACCATGTCAAGGAGATGTCGGCCCGCTTCATGGCGGACCTGCCCAAGGCGGAAAACCAGCGCTTTGCCTCACCGGCCGTCGCCGAGGCGCTCGACAATGCGCTTGCCGGCGTCGCTGCCGGCAGCATCGAGCCGGAAGCGGCACTCGCCACCGTTCAGGCGGCGAACGAGAAGGCTCTTGCAGCGAAATAGCCCAAGACGAACTGCCGGGCGCGGAGACGCGCCCGGCCCTTTTTCAGTGCCCGGCCCCTTTTCAGTGTAAGATGGCGAGCATTATGAGCGCAGAAGCCATGCGAGCCGGATCCGTCACAGCGGCGGTCAAGCGGCGATCGGCATCGAGAGCTTCGAGGCTCTATCTTTTCGCTCTGCCGGCGACGCTCCTCTTCGTCGTTTTCATCGCCTATCCAATTCTCTGGGTAGCGGGGCAAAGCTTCTATACCGGCACGGTGGATCGCGGACCGGTTTTCGCCGGGCTTGCCAACTACGCGAGCGTCCTTACCGACCCGACCTTCTGGACCGTGGTGCGCAACATGGTCCTGTGGGGGCTCATCACCATACCGGTGCAGATGCTGATCGGCGGGCTGCTCGCCTATTTCATCGAGCGCCACACCCATGCGCTGCGCGGCTTCTTCCGCACCATGTTCTTCCTGCCGGTGGTGACCTCGGTCTCGGTCATCAGCCTGGTGTGGGTGCAGATCTACGCGCCCTACTATGGCATCGCCCAGGAGTACCTGAAGCATGTCGGCATCGTCATGATGACATCGCCGATCGGCGACCCGAAGACCGCGATCTATGCGCTGATCGTCGTCAACATCTGGCAATGGACCGGCTTCTCGATGCTGATGTACATCGCCGGTATCGCCAACCTGCCCAACGAAGTGCTCGATGCCGCCCGCATCGACGGCGCGAGAGGCTGGCGGCTTGCCGTGCATATCATCGTACCGATGCTGGCGCCGGCAACGAAATCGCTCTTGCTTCTCGGCGTCATCGGCACGCTGCAAACCTTCCCGATCGTGCACTTGATGACGGGCGGCGGCCCGAACCGGGCAAGCGAGGTCTTTGGCACCTTCATCTTCAAGCAGAGCTTCGTGCTGGGCGACACCGGCAGCGGCGCCGCCCTCTCCGTCATCGTGCTGGTGATCGCGCTCGTTCTGTCATTGATCCAGATCGCGGTGCTGGGTGCGCGCCTGTCGCCCGCCGGAAGGCAGGAGCCATGATGGCACCCCTCACCCGCAACCGCATTCGCGGCGTGGTCATCCATGCCGTTCTCTTCGTCGTGCTCGGCTTCTGGATGGTCCCGCAGGTCTACATGCTGTCGATCGGGCTGCGCACCCCGGCGCAGGCCTTCGACGCCCAGCTCTTCACCTGGCCGGTGACCTTCGACAATTTCGTCACCGTGATCAGCGACAATCCGCCGGGCGGCATTTTTCTCAACAGCCTGATCATCACCGTTGCGACGGTGGCGATCGTGGTTGCGGTCTCCTCGCTCTTTGCCTTCGCCTGTGCGATCCTGAGGCTGAAGGGCTCGATCTTCCTCTATACGACCCTGCTGACGACCTTGATGGTGCCGCTCGCCTCGATGGTCCTGCCTCTAGCCATCCTGCTCAAAAACTTCGGCTGGGTGAACACCTATATCGGCCTGATCCTGCCCTATGCGGCGCTCGGCGTGCCGTTCGCCATGGTCATCCTGAAGTCCTTCATGGAGGATGCGCCGCGCGAGCTTTTCGAGGCGGCGCGGGTCGACGGTTGCAACGCCTGGCAGACCTATTGGCACGTGGCCTTGCCGCTGGTGCGGCCGGCCCTGGTCTTCGTCACCATCTGGCAGTTCATCGTGACGTGGAACGAGTTCTTCCTCGCCCTCATCGTGCTGACCAAGAGCGAGATGAAGACGCTCACCATCGTACCGATGCAGTATTCCGGCCTCTACATGGCCAATCCCGGTGCGCTGTTCGCGATCCTGACGCTGATCGCACTTCCGCTCATCCTCCTCTATGTGCTGGTGCAGCGCGCCTTCGTGCGCGGCCTGCTCGCCGGCGCGGTGAAAGGCTAGGCCCATGGCGACGCTCTCGATCGACAAGATCACCAAGGCCTTCGGCCATACCACGGTCATCCCGGAACTGTCGCTGACGATCGAGGACGGCGAGTTCTGCGTGCTGGTCGGACCGTCGGGCTGCGGCAAATCCACACTGCTTCGGATCATCGCCGGGCTCGAGCCAATCAGCTCCGGCCGCATCCTGGTCGATGGCGTCGATATGAGCGGTGCCGAGCCACCGGAACGAGGCGTGGCCATGGTGTTCCAGTCCTACGCGCTCTATCCGCATATGGATGTCGATCGCAACATCGGCTTCGGCCTGAAGATTGCCCGGACGCCTGCCGCCGAGATCGTCGAACGCGTGGGGCGTGCAGCCGATAAATTGCGGCTCGGCTCCTATCTGAAGCGCAAGCCGCGAGAGCTTTCCGGCGGGCAGCGCCAGCGCGTCGCGATCGGCCGCGCCATGACGCGCAAGCCGAAACTCTTCCTGCTCGACGAGCCACTCTCCAATCTCGATGCAGCGCTGCGCGTCGGCATGCGCGTGGAGATCGCACGGCTGAAGGCAGAGCTGGCGTCGACCATGGTCTACGTCACCCACGACCAGGTGGAGGCCATGACGCTTGCCGACCGCATCGTGGTCATGAACAGCGGGCGCATCGAACAGGTCGGCACACCGCTCGACCTTTACCACCGGCCAGCCAATTTGTTCGTTGCCGGCTTCATCGGTTCGCCGGCGATGAATTTCCTGAATGGCAAGGTGGTCGCCCTTCGCGACATGGTCGCGACCGTCGCCCTTGCGCTGGGGCCGACGCTGGACATTGCGATCGAGCGGCATGTCGAGCCTGGCGATAGCGTCACGCTTGGCATTCGGCCGGAACACATCGTGCTTGCGGGGGAGGGACAGGCCAATGCCCATGTCGTGCAGGCTTCGATGGTCGAACTCCTCGGCAGCGACACTTTCATACATGCCAATGAGGGCGCGGAAAGCCTGGTCATTCGCGACAGCCATGGCCGGATCGCAAGGGCGGGCGACCGCATCGCGATCTCGCTGCCGGCGCGCGTTTGCCACCTCTTCAACGGTGATGGGGACAGAATTTCCGACGCCACCGTGGCACATGCGCAGCCCGTCCCCCGCTCCCCCGGAGAACGCGTCAACTGACCACGAGAATTACGCAATTCGGCAATCGATGGGCGTCGGACACCGGACGTCGTGGATTGCCCCGGCACAAGCAAAAACAAGGACGAAGAGGAAACCATGACGGATTTTCAGGGAAGAAATATCCTGGTGACGGGCGGCAGCGGCGGTATCGGCGGCGCCACCGTGCGTCACCTGGTGCGGGCAAACGCCAACGTCATCGCCGCCGGACGCTCGCGCGAAGCACTCGATGCGATCGCCAAGGAGACAGGCTGCCGCACGGTGACCTTCGATCTCGCCTCGGAAGACGAGGTTCGCGATGCACTCGAGGGCCTCGACCTTTGGGGTGTGGTCAATTGCGGCGGTTTCGGCGGCGAGATCGCGACGCCGATGGACACCGACATCGCCATCTTCGACAAAGTCATCACCATCAATGCGCGTGGCGCGCTGTTGGTCACCAAATATGCGACGCAGCAAATGGTCCGCATCGGCAAGGGCGGGGCGATCGTCAACGTCTCCAGTCAGGCAGCACTTGTCGCGCTCGAGGGGCACATTTCCTATGGCTCCTCGAAGGCGGCGCTCGAAAACATCACGCGCTGTTCGGCTCTGGAGCTGGGCAAATACGCAATCCGCGTCAACAGCGTGAACCCAACCGTGGTCATGACGCCAATCTCGTCCGGCCATTGGAGCCAGCCGCATGTCGCCGAACCTTTTCTCAAGCAGATGCCTCTCGGCCGGTGGGCGACGGAGGACGAAATCGCCGGCCCGATCGTGTTCCTGCTCAGCGACGCGGCCTCGATGATCACTGGCATTTCGCTGCCCATCGACGGCGGCTATACCTGCCGATGAGGCCTATGGCAGGCTGATCCTCGAGAATGAGAGCATCGGCCATCGCCATGATTGCGGCTGCGCTCGTCCTGCGCCGCCGCAAGGCATTTCACAGCCTTCCGGTGCAGAAGCCATCCATGGAATATGGCGACCGCGCCCTTTTCCTGAACATCAATCATAGGATACATGCAGGGCATGACGCTCAGAATGATAATGCTCGATGCCAAGCCGTTCGGCGCGGCGGATGTCGCCGAGATCGCACGTCGCAACGCCCGCCTGGTGTTGGGCGAGGAGGCGATGCGCCGCATCCGCGCGAGCCGCGCCGTCATCGAGCGTCTCACGCAACTTGGCAAGCCAATATACGGCGTCACCACCGGCCTCGGCGCGTGTGTCGATACGCCGCTCGCGCAGGCCGATCTGATCGCCTTCCAGCATAGCGTGCCGCTCAGCCACAGCATGGGCATCGGACCGGCTCTTCCGATCGAGGCGGTGCGGGCAATGATCGTGGCGCGCATTTCGGGCATGGCCGCGGGCGGCACTGGGGCCTCCGAGCATGTGGTCATGGGCCTGGTGGCGGCGCTGAACGCCGGTGTCCATCCGGTCATCCCCGCCTGGGGATCGATCGGGGCGGCGGACCTTGCACCTCTCGGCCATATGGCAAGGGCCCTGCGCGGCGATGGCGAGGCGGAGTTCCAGGGCAGGGTCATGCCGTCTGCCGAGGCGCTGACGCTTGCCGGGCTCGAGCCGCTCGACCTGCGCGAGAAGGACGGCCATGCCATCATCGTCGCCAACAGCCTTTCCACCGGAACGGCCTGCCTCTACCTGGAAGACGTCGCGCACCTCATCTACTGGTCGATGGCCGCGGTGGCGCTCAACTACGAGGCCTTCCGTTCGTCGCTGACCGCGATCGACGAGGACGCACTGTCGGCGCGACCGGCGTTCGGCCAGCGCGAGATCGGCGCGCGGCTGCGAGCGGAGCTCGAGGGAAGCGGGCTGTGGAAGGAGAACGCCGCGCGGCGCATCCAGGACCCGCTCAGCTATCGCTGCGTGCCCCAGGTGTGGGGCGGCCTGCTCTACGCGTTGGAACAGGCAAGGCTGGCGACGGAGATCGAGCTGACTCATTCCGGCGACAACCCGGTTATCCTGCCTGCTGCCGAACGGATCATCTCGAACGGCAATTTCGACCTTACGGCGTTGACGCTGACCTGGGAACAGCTCGGGCAGGCCCTCGCGCATTGCGCGGTGGGCACCGCCAACCGCTGCATGAAGCTGATGTCGCCGACGGTGGCGGAACTGCCGCGCTTCCTGTCGGCCAGGGGCGGCAGCCGCCAGGGCTATGCCGAATTGCAGAAACCGCTCGCCGGCCTGGAAGCCGAGATCCGGCATCTGGCCAATCCGATGTCGCTCAGCCCGCTCGCCGTTTCGGACGGCATCGAGGATCAGTCGTCGATGGCGCCGCGGGTGGTGTCCAAGACCGCCGAGATCATCGAGCGCCTGCGCTATCTCGTTGCGATGGAGCTAATCTTTGCCGCGACCGGGGTGGAGCTGCGCGGCGTCGTCGACAGCATGGGCCAAGGGCCGCAACGCACCTTTGCCGCCGTGCGCGCGCTCGTCAGCCCGCTCGACGACGACCGCGAGATGAGCGCCGACATGACGCGGATTGCCCGGATGGTGGCGGGGCCCCGGTGCTGAGCCGGCGTCCTAGTAGACCTTGAAAGCGCCCGCGTCCGCTCGTGCATCCACGTCGGTGATCAGCATGTGCCCGGGCGACACCGTGATCGAGATCGCCAGTTCGACGCGAAGCGGTGATGCAACCCGCGAAGCTGGGTGTGAAAAATGCGGTCATCGTCTTCGTGTCCGGCGACCGTGCCGTGGCGTTGCGTTACGTCAAGGGCGAACGCCGGTGCCGACGGTCGTCGGCAAGGGCCAGGGCCGAGCGGCCGACGAGATAATGGCTCAGGCGCGCCAGGCAGGTATAGCGATAGTCGATGATGCGGCCGTCGCCGAACCACTCTTCGAGGACGCGAACACCGGATCCTATATCGGCCATCAAATGATTTCGCCGGTCGTTCGCCATCTCGTCCGGCACAGGCTCACATAAGGCGAAAACCCGCGGTCGTGCTTCAATTCCCGATTTGGCAGCGAACCTCGATGCGAACGCGCGTGCGAGGCTGGCGCCGCGATCCTGCGTCTTTGCAGCATTCGTCTCATCCTTGCCAGAAGGGCTTGGCGAGCTCTGCCTCGACCTGCCGTTTCGTCAGGCCGATATCGTCGATCAAATGAGGATTGTCCTTCGACATTTGCTCAAGTTCCCAACGAAAGCGCATCCGCTCGCGCCAGGTCCGATCGCGCCAGGTCGCGACAATGCTTCGCAGGGTCGTCAGGTGCCGGCGCGACATTTCCGCCAGCCCAACGGGCGTTCCCGGCCGCGCCGCCTGATGCGGGGTCGACGCAAGGGTATCGTTCATGGCAACCTCCATATGGCTTGAGGGTCTGGGACCCACGACCTGAAAGAGGTTGAATTCTGCCGGATGCGAACGCCGCCGTAATTAAGCCCTCCCAAATAGTTCTCAAAACTTCCAAACGGGGTTAGAGCTGTGCGCGGGTACACCACCCGGCCAACTGCTCTAACTCTTTGTTTTGACGCAATTCCGGACGCAAAACCGCCTCACACTTTTTCTGGAATTGCTCTATAGATGCGCCGTATGCAGGGAGAGCGCTTTGCCTTTGGTCCGTTCGTGCTTGATTCCGGTGCGGGAACGCTGCTTCGGAACGATGTCCCCGTTGCCGTTGGCTACCGCGGGCTAAGGCTGCTTGCGGCGCTCGTCGGACGGCCCGGCGAGATCCTGGGCAAGGCCGAGTTGATGGACGCGGCGTGGCCGGGCACGGCCGTCGAGGAAGGCAACCTCACCGTCCAGATCGCGCAGCTGCGCAAGCTGCTTGGTCCGCCCGCCGACGGCGGTGAGTGGATATCAACGGTTCCGCGCGTCGGCTACCGCTTCACGGGGGTCATCGAACAGCTCGGTGGCGCGAAGCGAAAAGCTTTGCCGCTGCCCGCGAAACCATCGATAGCCGTGCTGCCTTTCGTCAATTTCAGCAATGATCCGGAGCAGGACTCCTTCGCGGATGGGTTGACCGAAGACCTGATCACCGACCTGTCCAGGATCTCCGGTCTGTTCGTCATCGCCCGCAACTCGACCTTTGCCTACAAGGGAAAGGCGATGGACGTGCGCGAGATCGCTGAGGACCTTGGCGTGCGCTATTTGCTGGAGGGTAGCGCACGACGCGCCGCGGGGCGGGTGCGCATCAACGCCCAGCTGGTCGACGCAGTGAGCGGCGAACATCTATGGGCGGAACGCTTCGATCGCAGCCTGGAGGATATTTTTGCCGTTCAGGACGAGGTGACGGCCAAGATCGTGGAGGCGTTGCTCGGCCGGCTGCGCGCACCGCCGCCGCGCAATCGGCCCCAGAATCTCGAGGCCTACGATCTCTGCGTGCGGGCGCGCAAGCTGATCGACGATTCGCCGCAGACGGCGCGGGAAGCGCATCTGATGCTGACGCGCGCGGTTGCGCTCGACCCGGATTACGCCGAGGCCTATCGCTGGCTTGCCATGAACCACTGGATGGGATGGGTGCATTGGGGCGAACCCATCGAACCCAATCGTAGCGTTGCTCTGGAACTGGCGCGCAAAGCTGTAGCGATCGATCCCAACGATGCTGGCTGCCATTGGGTGCTGGCCAATTTGCTTGCCTATGAGCACAGCTTCGCCGAGGCGGATGCGGAATTTGCCAAGGCGTTCGAGCTCGACCCGAACGAGGCCGACGCCTGGGCGACATTGTCCGACATCGAGGTCTTGGCCGGTCGGGTCGAGGAGGGCCTTGAGCACATTCGCAAGGCGTTCCGGCTGAACCCGTTTCCGGCAAGTTGGTACTATCTGACGCTCGGCCAGGCGCAATATGCGGCACGCGACTACGAAGCCGCTGTCGAAACACTGCGCAGGGACGAGACTTACCGCACGAGCTCACGCCGTTTCCTGGCGGCAAGCCTTGCGCAACTCGGCCGGCTCGACGAGGCGCGCGCAGAGGTCGAAATGTTCCTCGTCGGCAATCCGCATTTCACAACCCGCCACTGGGTCTGGACGGAGCCATTCCGCGACGCTGCGACGCTTGAGCATTTCGTTGATGGCTTCCGCAAAGCCGGCCTTCCGGAGTGACGCGCCGGCGCTATCTTCCAAACGGCCATTCGATCCGAAGGCTGCCGGTCGTGCCGCCTACTCCTCAAAGCGACTCGTGGCATCACGGTCGCGTTCGTATCGTCTCGTGAGCGGAAACGGTGGCAACCAGGATTCGCGACGAACGGTCCAGAGTTCATAGGTTGGCACCAGTTGGTCGGGGGCATCCAGAGATCCCAGATGCACTTCGATTTCGTCCCCGGTGCGTGCGAAAACGGACGAGCCGCAGCGGGGACAGAAAAACCGCCCGGCGTAGTCGCGTGTTTCCCCCTCGATCGTCACCGCATTCTGAGGGAACACTGCCGCAGCATAAAAGAGGGCGCCATGATGCTTGCGGCAGTCGAGACAGTGACAGATGCCGACCCGATATGGGGTGCCCGACGCCACAATTTTGACGTTGCCGCAGAGGCAACCGCCGGTGAATCGGTCCATGCTGCGTCTCCTCCAAGATCAGGCGGCCAGAATGGCTACAACGAGCAGCACTGTCATTGCAATTGCCCGCAGCGGGCGGAGCCGCGGCGCCCCGACAGTGCAACAACGCTCAATCTCGCAAATGCGGGCTTGCGCTATCGGTAGGAGGTGCGGCTAGTATGTGCAGCCTGATCACTGGATTTCGAAAGGCCAGCCATGCCGCCGAGCGAAACGACTTCCCGCGAGCCGAGTGAGCAAACTGTTCTCTCTGTTCAAAACCTGACCGTCCGCCTGCCCGGAAACATGGAGCGTGAGAACGCTGTCGAAAACATATCCTTCGACATGCGCAAGGGCGAGATGCTGTGCATCGTCGGCGAGTCGGGTTCCGGCAAGTCGGTCACCGCAAACGCGATCATGGGCCTGCTGCCATCTTCGGTGCGGATTGGGCAGGGAAGCATCCGGTTCAAGGGCCACGATCTCGCCAGCGCCGGCGAAGTCGTGATGCGGAGCCTGCGCGGCCGTTCGGTCTCCATCATCTTCCAGGATCCGCTTTCAGCACTCAATCCGCTGATGACTGTCGGCCAGCAAGTGGCGGAGGTCATGGAAGCACATCGGTCCGGCACCTCGGCGACCCGCGCCAGGGCGGTTGTCGACCTGCTTGGCGAAGTCGGCCTGCCGGAGCCGGAGGTCATGCGGCACCAGTATCCGTTCCAACTCTCCGGCGGGCAGCGCCAGCGCGTCATGATCGCGATGGCGTTGGCGCTTGAGCCTGATCTTTTGATCGCCGACGAGCCGACGACGGCTCTCGACGTCACCACCCAGGCGCAGATCCTTGCCCTGATCCGGCGGCTGCAGCGCGAAAAGAACATGAGCGTCATGTTCATCACGCACGACTTTGGCGTCGTCGCGGAAATCGCCGATCGCGTCATCGTCATGGAAAAAGGCGCGATGGTCGAACAAGGCACCGCCGCCGACGTTCTTGGCAATCCAAGCCATCCCTACACCAGGCGACTGATCGCCGCCGTCCCGCATATGATCGAGAACGAAACGAAGGCGCGTGACGATGCGCCGATCGTGCTGGAGGTGCAGAAACTCGACAAGACCTATCGGCCGGGCATCGGCTTCTTTTCGCGGTCCCGCATCGTGCACGCCGTCAAGCAGGTCAGCTTCGAGGTTCGCCAGGGCAGAACGCTCGGCATCGTCGGCGAGTCCGGTTCGGGAAAATCGTCGCTGGGCCGCGTCCTGCTGAAACTGCTCGACAGCGACGGGGGCAGCATCCTGTTCGACGGCAAGGATATAGCGGCGCTTTCGGACTCCGAATTCCGGCCGATGCGGCCGCACATCCAGATGATCTTCCAGGACCCGTTCGCCTCGCTCAATCCACGGCAGACGATCGCCAAGATCCTCACCGTCGGCCCGATGGCGCACGGCCTGTCCGCCAAGGAAGCGCGCGCGAAGGCGCTGCAACTGCTGCGCCTTGTCGGGCTCGACGAGGGTGCCTATGGCCGCTTTCCGCACGAATTCTCGGGCGGCCAGCGTCAGCGGATCGGCATTGCACGGGCCCTGATGATGGACCCCAAGGTTCTGGTCGCCGACGAGGCGGTCTCAGCTCTCGATGTCTCCATCCAGGCGCAGATCCTCGATCTGCTGGCGAGCATCCAGGACGAAATGAAGATCGCCATGATCTTCATCACTCACGATCTGAGGGTGGCAAGCCGCATCTGCGACGAGATCCTGGTGATGAACCGCGGCGAAGTCGTGGAGTGCGGTCCACCTTCGCAGATATTCCGGTCGCCACGTCACCCCTATACGAGGCAATTGATCTCCGCCATTCCCGGCAAGGAATGGGTCCCCGCCGCCTGAGGCGACGACGACGCTGAAGATCCCCTGACCTTCCCTGAGCCATGAATGGCCGCGCCGGCAAAGGCGCGGCTGCAAGCCTGTTCTTCGATCGGGTCGCCGACGCGTGCCCGTCCAGGTCTGCTGTCGAGCAGAATAGTTGCGTTTGTCCACTAAAAGTAGTTGCATTTGTCCACTACCGGCTCAATCATGCCCTGGAAGACCCTCGACAACCCCGGATTGGGGCTGCGGCGATCTCGATGAAGGCTGTCAGGAGGCCTCGGGAGAGTGTTCGATGCCGGCAAAGAAGAAAGGTCCGCCTCATCCTGTCGAAACGGTCGGGCTGGACGTCCTCGAAGACACGTTGAGCTTCTATATCCGGACCATCAACATAGCGCTTTCGCGTGATCTCGATCACCGACTGGAAGGTCTCGACGTCGCCCGGGGAACCGGCAAGATCACCACCTTACTGCTTGTCGACAGCCATCCGGGGATCCGGCCTTCGGTCATAGCGCAGCTCATCCTGCGCGATCGCTCCGCCATGGGCAGGTTGGTCGACCAGATGATCGATCATGATCTGGTGACGCGCCGAAACGCACCGGACGACGGACGCGCCCAGGAGCTCCATATCACCGAAAAGGGCGCTGACCTCGCCCGCAAGGTGCGCGAGATCGCCACCAAGCAATCCAGCGATTTCTTCGCCGGTGTGCCCGAGGAGGATCAGAAGCGCCTGCTGGACATTTTGCGGCGCGTCTATCGCCGCACCCTGGGCCTCGACCAATGAGGGCGCCGGCGGCAGGCACGGGACGAGACGGCCAGCGTGTGGCGCTCGTGTCCGGTGCCAGCCGCGGTATCGGTGCGGCTTGCGCGCGGCACCTGTTCGAAACGGGCTGGACATTGTCGCTGGGCATGCGCGAACCGGTTCAGCCGGACTGGGCCGATGGCGAGCGCGTCCGTGTGTTCCCCTACGATGCCGCGGAGGCCGGCAGCGAACGGGCATGGGTCGACGGCACCATCGATGCCTTCAAGCGGATCGACGCGGTTATCGCCAGTGCCGGCATCATGATCCCGAAGTCGGTCATCGACGCTGACGACGCGGATCTCGATCTCATGTTCGAGATCAACGTCAAGGCGCCGCGCCGTCTGGTGCGCGCGTCTTGGGCATCGCTTGCGGCGAGCCGCGCGGGCCGGGTGATCATTCTTGCCTCGCTGTCGGGCAAGCGGGTCAAGTCCGTGACAGCAGGCTCCTACTCGATCTCCAAATTTGCCGCCGTCGCGCTGTCCCATGGCATCCGGCAGGCAGGGTGGGACCTCGGGATTCGGGCGACGGCCGTCTGTCCCGGTTTCGTCGCCACCGACATGGCCCGCGGCATCACCGATCGCGCCGATGCGCTGATGACCGACCCGGACGACCTCGCACGGATCATCGGGCTGCTGCTCGATCTGCCCGATCATGCGAGCGTCGCGGAATTTTCCATCAATTGCCAGCTTGAGGAGTCCTACTGAGCATGCCCGGACCGTTCGTCGTCCCC
This sequence comes from Mesorhizobium sp. CNPSo 4689, assembly GCF_057784325.1. Taxonomy (NCBI): domain Bacteria; kingdom Pseudomonadati; phylum Pseudomonadota; class Alphaproteobacteria; order Hyphomicrobiales; family Phyllobacteriaceae; genus Mesorhizobium; species Mesorhizobium sp. CNPSo 4689. The sequence goes on along the minus strand of NZ_JBWLUZ010000013.1, from coordinate 29,772 downwards.
GTTCATGGAGATACCGAGCTGCCAAAGGAGGTGGACTGCGTCGTCATCGGCGGCGGCATCATCGGTACCTCGACGGCGCTGGAGCTGGCCGAGAGAGGCCTGCGGGTGGCCCTGTGCGAGAAGGGCGGCATCGGACAGGAACAGTCCAGCCGCAACTGGGGCTGGGTTCGTATTTCCCGGCGGGATCCACGCGAGGTTCCGCTGATGGCGGAAGCCTTGCGGATATGGCCGCGGCTGTCCGAACGGACGGGACGAGACACCGGCTATGCCCGGGCCGGAATTGTCTTCACCTGCGCGGACGATAAGGAATACGAACAGCACGAACGCTGGGGACGCCATCTCCAGGACTATCAGCTCGAGTCGCGAATGATCGGCGTGGGCGAATTGCGCAACCTCCTCCCCGGTTCCAATCTCGATGTCAAAGGAGCGCTCTACACGCCGGCTGACGGTCGCGCCGAGCCACAGAAGGCGGCGCCTGCAATTGCCGAAGCTGCACGCGACCGCGGCGCCGCCATACTGACGGAATGCGCCGTGCGCGGTGTGGAAACGACGAACGGTGCCGTCTCGGGCGTGGTGACAGAACGTGGCTTCATTGCCTGCAAGGCGGTCGTGCTTGCCGGCGGGGCCTGGTCGAACCTGTTTTGCGGAACGCTTGGTCTCGACCTGCCTCAGTTGAAGGTGATGAACACGGTTCTTCGCACGACGCCGGTCGAGAACGGACCGGATCAGGCCGTGTGGGCTAACAACTTCGCCATACGCAAGCGCCAGGACGGTGGCTACACCGTCGCCTCCAGCATGAGCAATCTCGTCGACATCGTGCCGAACTCATTTCGCTATGCGCGCGATTTTCTTCCGGCCTGGAAGACGGAGTGGCGATCGCTGCAATTCCGCCTGGGGGGCCGTTTCCTTGACGAGGCAAGGATGCCAACCCGCTGGGCTATGGATGAGGCGAGCCCCTTCGAATACTGCCGCGTGCTCGATCCCAAGCCTTCCAAGAAAAGCTCGGACCGCGTTCTTGCAAATGCCCGCAAGGCATTTCCGGTTCTGGAAAAGGCAGAAGTGGCGCAGCGCTGGGCCGGCTACATCGACGTCACGCCCGACGCCGTCCCCGTCATTTCGGCCGTCGACGACGTTCCCGGCTTTCATGTGGCGACCGGTTTCTCGGGCCATGGTTTCGGCATCGGGCCCGCGGCAGGCAGGCTGATGGCGGACATCGTCACCGGGCGGCCACCGATCGTCGATCCCAGGGATTTCCGGTGGTCGCGGTTTTCGGACGGATCGAAGGTCGCACCGGTCACTGGATTATAAGCGCTCCGACAAGAGAGCGTGACGCAGCGAAAGTGGAACACTAAAAAAGGAGCCTCCAATGTCAGACAAGAGCAGCAGCACTACCTTTCGACCAACGCGTCGTCAGGCGCTTGGAATGGCAATCGCCGGTGCCGCCGGCCTGACCATGCCAAGCCTTACGGGAGCAGGCAGGGCCCTCGCGGCAACGCCGCCGAGCGAGCCCAAGGGACAGGTGATCGTCGGCTTTTCCCAGGAGCCCACCGTCTTCAACCCGCATTTGCCGCACATCGAGGTCGATGAAGGCATCCACTTCAGCGTCTTCGATCCGCTTTTCGGCGTCGATCCCAAAGGCAATTTCTTCCCCGCGCTCGCCAAGGAGGTGCCGACCGTCGAAAATGGCGGCATTTCTGCCGACGGGCTCGAGTGGCACGTCAAGCTGCGCGACGACGTGAAGTGGCATGACGGACAGCCGTTCACCGCCGAGGACGTCAAGTTCACGCTCGAACTGCTGGTCGACCCGAAGTTTCGCAGCTGGCGACGCGCCGGCCACGAACTGGTCCAGGACCTGACTGTCGTCTCGCCAACCGAGATCAAATGGAAGATGAAGGAGCCTTACGCGCCCTACCCGTCGATCCTGGCGGCGACCTTCATCGTTCCCAAACATGTGCTCGGTGCGGCAGAGGACAAGAACACCGCGCCGTTCAACAATGCCCCGATCGGCACCGGCCCGTTCAAATGGGTGGAACGCATGGCCGGCGACCATATCGAACTGGCCGCCAACACCGACTACTTCGCCGACGGTCCCTACCTGAAGAGCCTGATCTACAAGTACATTCCGGATCTGACCGTGCTCTACACCCAGTTCAAGACCGGCGACATCGACGTCATCGGACTGCAGTGGATCACGGCCGACCACTATGAGGAAGCCAAGGCATTGAGCGGCACCGCGGTCGCCGTCATTCCCGCCGCCACGATCGAATCGCTCAGCTTCAACATGGAGCGCCCGCAGTTCAAGGAACTCGCCGTTCGTCAGGCGCTGTACCATGCGCTGGACAAGAAGACGATCATCGACGCCCTCTACTACGGGCTGCCGGCCCCGACCGAAACCTACATGCCGCAGCAGTCCTTCTACTACAATCCCGATTTGCCGAAGCAGGAATACGATCTGGACAAGGCAAAGAAACTGCTGGACGACGCCGGCTGGGTTCCTGGCGGGGACGGCATCCGTGTCAAGGATGGTGTTCGCCTCTCGTTCAAGAACTCGACCACGGCGGGTAATCATATCCGCGAACAGGCGCAGCAGTTCATTCAGCAATCGTATCGCGACATCGGCGTCGAGGTGGTGATCTCCAACCTGCCGCCGGCGGTGATGTGGGGCGACTACTGGATGAAGTCGGAATTCGATTCCGTCGTCGTCGGTATCAACTTCCTGACGGGCTCCGATCCCGACACTTCGGACTACCTCAGCTCGAAGTCGATTCCGGCCAAGGGCGGCTCCGGCCAGAATACCTGGCAGTATGCCAGCCCAGAGGTGGACAAGCTGCTTGAAACCGGCGGTGTCGAATTCGTGCCGGAGCAACGCAAGCAGGCTTACCTGAAAATCCAGGAGACCGTGCGCAACGACCTGCCATTCCTGCCGATGTTCCAATACGCGACGGTCCGCGGACACAAGTCCGGTGTCGAAGGCGTCGTGCCGAACATCAATGTGCGCATCGACTCCTGGGACGTGGCCACCTGGTACTGGGCATAGAAGCACAAAAGCGGCCGGGCCGGCAATGACCGGCTCGGCCTGCGTGGCCGCGCCTCTCTGGCGCGCCTGTAACCGACGGACAGCAAAACGGAGACAACCGGCATGCTTCGCTATCTGCTGGGACGCTTCTGGCAAAGCCTCGTCCTGCTCCTGCTGGTTTCGGTGATCGGCTTTGCCGTCCTGAACCTGGCTCCGGGCGGACCGCTCTCGCAATTCACCCTGACACCAGGGATGACGCAGGCCGACCTCGATCGCATCGCCTCGCAAATGGGGCTCGATCGACCGCTTCCTGTCCAGTACATCGACTGGCTGGCACACCTGCTTCGCGGCGACTGGGGGCGTTCCTACCGGGACGGCAGGCCCGTGCTCGACATCATCTGGGAGCATCTTATCGCGACATTGCTGCTGATGGGTGTATCGACCGCGATCGCCATCCTTGTCGGCACCTGGATCGGAGTACTGGGCGCGCTCAGGCGATATTCGATCTTCGACTATGCCGCGACCGTCGGCGCGATGGTGGCGCTGTCGATCCCGACATTCTGGTTCGGGTTGATCGCGATCTACATCTTCTCGCTGCGGCTCAGATGGCTGCCGGCCGGCAACATGTACACGATCGGCGATGGCTCGCTCGGCGATTACGCGATCCATCTCATCATGCCGAGCGTCGTTCTTGCGCTGGTCAATATCGCCGTGTGGAGCCGCTACATGCGCACCGCGACGCTCGACGTCATCAGCCAGGATTTCGTTCGAACGGCCCGGGCCAAGGGGCTGAGTTCCCGACGCGTGTTGCTTCGCCATATCCTCGGCAACGCCCTGCTGCCGATGATCACCCTGCTGGGGCTGCAACTGCCGACAATACTGGGTGGCGCATTGGTGACGGAAACGGTCTTTACCTGGCCCGGCATGGGACGGCTGTTCCTCGATAGTCTCGGCTACAGCGACTACCCCGTCGTGATGGGCCTGCTGATGATGTCCGCGGTCCTCGTTCTGGTCGGCAATCTGGCCGCGGACCTCACCGTCGCATTCGTCGATCCGCGCATTCGATTGAGCTGAGGGAACGAAGAGATGACCCAGTCGGATTTCCTCATCCCCACCCAGGCCAGGCAGCGCTGGTGGCATAGCCGCAGCGTCTACCGATTTGCCCGTCATCGACTGGCGATGTTCGGCCTGGTGATGATCATCGTCCTGGTCCTCGCCTGCGTCTTCGGACCTTGGCTGCTGCCCTTTGACGATCTCTACATCGACCTGCGTGGCCGATTCTCGCCGCCGTTCACGGGCTATCATTTCTTCGGCACCGATCCGCTTGGACGCGACATCGCGGCGCGCCTGTTCAAGGCCGGCCGCATTTCGCTCCTGGTCGGCTTCGCTGCGATGGTCATCAGCACCGTCTTCGGAACCGTGCTCGGGATTGCTGCCGGCTTCTTCGGCGGCCGCATCGGCACGGTGCTGATGCGTTTCGTCGACGCCATGCTGTCCTTTCCCAATATCTTCCTGCTGCTGGCTATGGCGGCCTTCATCAAACCGAGCCCGATCATGATCACGCTGATCATCGCGGCAACGAGCTGGATGGAAATCGCGCGCATCGTCGAGGCGGAAGTGCGTTCGCTGCGCGAACGCGACTTCGTCGTCGCCGCCCGCATGCTCGGCCTCAGCAACAGCCACATCATGTTTCGCGAGCTGCTGCCCAATGCGATCGGCCCGATCATCGTCGCGGCCACGCTCACCGTTGCCCGCGCCATCCTTCTGGAGGCCTATGTCAGCTTCCTCGGCTACGGCATCCAGCCGCCGCTGCCGAGCTGGGGGAACATGTTGAACGGCGCCCAGCAATATCTCGACAGCGCGCCGTGGCTGGCAATCGTTCCCGGTGCCGCCATTACCCTGGCGGTCACCAGTTTCAACTTCATCGGCGACGGGTTGCGCGATGCGCTCGACGCGCGAAGCGACATGCTGTGAGGCCGCCCGACATGGCAAGGTTTTCGCCATTTGAAGTCTCGCTCTGGTATGCGACCGCAGCGCCGCCACCAAAGACCGGCCCACTGCGAGGACGCAGGCGGGCGGATGTCTGCATCGTCGGCGGCGGCTACACCGGCCTGACCACCGCACTCGATCTCGCCCGTGACGGCATCGACGTTGTTCTGCTCGAAGCGCAGGAGATCGGGTTCGGCGGCTCGGGGCGCAATGCCGGCCACTGCACGCCAACCTTCACCCATTACAGCCTGCCCGAACTGCGTGCCATGCTGGGCGAGCCATGGGCCGAAAGGCTGATTGCCCGGCAGACCGGGGCCAACAGTCAGGTCGCGGGGATGATCGAGCGCTACGGCATCGACTGCGAATGGCAGCAGAACGGCTACGTCATGGGCGCGCTCACGCCCGGCGGCGTCGCCAGGCTCGAAGCAAAGGCGCAGCAGTACAATGCAGTCGGCGCCAAGACGCGGGTGCTCGACAGGCAGGCGAGCGAGGAGATGACCGGCAGCCCGCGATATCATGGCGGCTGGTTTCATTCCGAGGCTGGTCACCTCAATCCATTGGGATACGCAAGAGGCCTAGCCCGTGCCGTGATGGAGGAAGGTGGCACAATCCACACGCGGTCGCCGGTCCGCGATGTCGTGCGACAGGATGGTGCCTGGGCAGTGCATGCCGGCGAAGGAGCCGTCGTCGCCGACAAGGTCATCTTTGCGACCGGCGCCTACACCGTCGACGGATGGCCCGGCCTCGACCAGAGCTACAGGATCCAGAGGGTCTTTGTCGCCGCCACCCAACCGCTGACCGCCAGCGAACGCCAAACCATCCTGCCGCGCAACACGACGATGCATGACGGCCGCGGCGACATCTTCGTCTACAAATACAACGCCGAGGGGCGCATCGTCGCCTCGATGTTTCCGATGGGCCGGCGTGGAAGCGACATGGCGTTCACCCACCGGCTCATGTCCGATCGCCTGCGCTGGCTCCATCCGCAGCTCAGCAGCGACCTGAGATGGGAGTATTTCTGGGTCGGAGAGCTGGACATGCAGAAGCGCACCATCCCGCGTCTCTACCAACTCGCGCCGGGCGTCGTCGCGCTGACGGGCCTGTCCGGCCGCGGCGTGCCGACCGGAAGCATGCTTGGCGGCATACTGGGCGAATGGGCGAAGGGCGTCCCGGAAAAAGACCTGGCGCTGAAGCTCGAGCCGCTGCGACGCGCACCCTTCTTCATGTCCCTCGCTCCCGCCGCCATGTTGCGATACTATCGCGTCTCGGACTGGATCCGGGCAAAGGCCAGCGGGTCTCCACTCCCACCCCACGCTTAGCAAACCGTTTTCTCAGATAACAACGCCCGACCGTCAAGGTCGGTCGGCTCGCCATAGATCGCGTCCGGCCCGAGCCGGTAGAGGCTTTTCTTGAAGCGGGGCGACACGGCAATTGTGACTGCGACCGCCGCCACATGGGCAACACTCGGACGGCACCAACGGGACTGGCAGCAGCTAAGCACGACGTTACGCGAACTCTTCGCGGGGCCAATTGGGTTGTGGGCTTGCTGTATGCAATGCGATTTGCGAGAAGCGGCGATGCTTGACCAATTGCAAAATAGCGGCATCGCAGTTCTGAACGACGCGCCGATAGGTAGGCATGCAACAATCATCATTGTTGGTGTCCCGCGATCCGGCACAACAATGGTGGCCAAGACCTTAGGGGCCCTTGGGGTTTATCTCGGCGCCGATCTTGACGAAGCGATCCAAGAAGATTTGCGGCTGGCAAAAGCTATCGAGGATAGCCCCGCCGACATCTCACTGGTTATTGAGGCCTACAACAGCGCTCATGATGTCTGGGCATTCAAGCGCCCAACCGCTTATCAGACCCTTGACGCGTCTTGGTTCCGCAACCCTCGTTTCATCATACCGTTTCGGGATCCTGTGGCGATCGCAAAGCGGGAAGAAATCTCCATGGTTTTCGATTTTCGCGATCAGTTGCGGCGAGCCGCCTTGTGGTCAATAGACCTTGCGGATTTTACCCTTCGACAAACGGCCCCGTTGATGCTTGTCTCCTATGAGAAGGCGCTGCTAAAGCCAGAACGTTTCGTGGATGAACTTGCCCAATTCTCTGGAGTAGATGCTAACGAGGCGATGCGGAGGGCGGCATCAATAGTGGTTAAGCCAAGTCCGGCCGATTACGTCAAGGGCTCCCAGATGCGGCTTTCGCAAGAAGCCATATCTGACGTGGCAGTGATCCTCCCCTTTTACGACGGATCGAAGTACATCCGCCGAGCGGTGGAGAGCGTCCAGCGGCAGTCGTTGGCGCCGGCTGAATTCGTGGTGGTCAATGACGGCTCTAAGTCGGAGGAAGCAGAGTTCCTTCATGCGCTTGCCGAGGAGCTGGGTTTTAGAGTCATCGATCAAAAAAATGGGGGGCAAGGCGCGGCCCGCAATGCTGGTGTTGCCTCCACTGTGTCACCGTACATTTGCCTGCTTGATCAAGACGATTTCTTTCTTCCCGATCACATTGAGGTTCTTCGAGCTGCGGTCCAGGATAATGAGCGTTTTGGATGGGCCTATGCTGATCTCATCGAAGCCGATGATGATGGGAATATTGTACGCAGCACCGTGATCAAGGCGCACAGTTCGCATCCCAAGGCCGACATCTTCAATATGCTCTCAGGGGATATGTTTGTCCTGCCTTCCGCATCGATAATCAGCCGAGCAGCGTTCAAGGCAGTTCAAGGCTTTGACCAGCAATTTATGGGATACGAGGACGACGACCTCTTCCTCAGAATGTTCCGGGCTGGCTTTACCAACACCTTTATCGATCGCGCCGTCACGGTTTGGTGCATCAACTCCGAAAGCACATCATATAGCATTCGCATGAGCAGAAGCCGCTGGCGCTTCCTGAAGAAGGTCTATCAGGCGTTCCCGAGCGACCCGGTCCGAAACCGGTATGTGTTGCGCGACGTGCTGGTACCTCGCTTCAATCCATCGATAGTTGGCGAGGCATTCCAGGCCGTTGTCAGGCCGAACAGTGTCCGGGGTCGCACGCTGGCACCACACGCCGACGAGTTGATCTCGATTCTCCAAGATTACAAAGACCTGGTATTGCGGGAGCCGTGGGTCAGTAGCGGCACTAAATGGAAAATCTTTGTGAGAACCATACTCATCTCCACAAGATCTCGACTTCTCAATGAGGTCGCCCAATTTTGCGCTGCTGTATTTCGATGGGTCCGAGGACGATGATTGGTCAGCTAATAATGTTCACACTCGGCGCCATTTTCGGCGTGGCGTCTTTGTAGCTAGCGACCGCCCTGCTACCGAGAAGCCGAGCGACGGGAACCGCTATGAGCGCGTGTTGCACCTCAGGTGGGAGAGTGATAGCGCCTCGGCATGGCTGTCATTCCGGCCAAGTTCATTAGTTGCGCCATATCAGTTGAGCGGCCAGTATGGCATCCGGAAGCACACGACAAAGGATTGAGGGACTTGGTCGATCTCAACACCCACATTGCCAATGCTGCGCGTGATCGGAATTCCCCGCGAGTCGTCGCGGTCCTTACAACACGGAACGAAGAACGGTTCATCGCCGGATGTCTCGAGAACCTCTTTCGTCAAGGCGTGCAGGTCTACGTCTGCGACAATCAGTCGACGGACCGAACGCTTGAGATTGCCCAGCGCTACTGCGGGGCCGGATTGATAGGATTCGAAAGCATCCCGCATAGCGGCTGGTATTGCTGGGAGCACCTTCTTCGTCGCAAAGAGGAACTGTTTCAGTCGCTCGAAGCAGACTGGTTCATGCATGTTGACGCTGACGAGATCCACCTTCCGCCGACTTCATACTCATCGTTGGTCTCCGCCATTGCGGCAGCCGACGCACTCGGCAGCAACGCGATCGAGTTTTCCGAGTTCACGTTCATTCCTACCAGGGAAGCCCCCAATCACGACAATCCCAATTATCAATACACGCTGCGCACCTACTACCCGTTCCGGCCGACCTCCCCACACTGCGTCCGTGCGTACAAGAAACAGGACGGCCCCATGGAGATTGCGTGGTCAGGCGGCCATCTCGTACGCTTCGGGGGTCCGGTGAGGCTCTACCCCGAGCGTTTTCGCATGAAGCATTATCTGTTCCTGAGCGCAGAGCACGCCGCACGCAAGTATGCTGGCCGCCGGTACCTGAGCGAGGAGGTCATTGGTCGTGGTTGGCACGGATGGCGACCCCGCTTGCGATCAGAGGATATCCGGCTGCCGGACGCCATCCAGGTGCGCGCCACTGCGACGGACGACGATCTGGACGAGGCCAACCCATGGTCGGCGCACTGGCTTGAGCGGTACGCCTCGTGAGCGATGTACACCTCCCCCGCATCCTGGCGATCGCGGACCGACCCGGCTGGGCGATCGATCGCAAGACCCAAAATCTCCGGCGCGTGCTGAAAGGAAGGTTCGATATCGTCGAACGATTTCAGCATGATGTGACTGAGTCCGACGTGAACGCGGCGGACATCGTGCTCATCTTCTATTGGCTCCAATTCTCGAAGCTGCCCCTGCCGGAATCGGTCCTCGCCCGGCGGTCTGACAGGCTGGTCATCGGGATCTGCAGCCACAGAGAGCTGGAGGGCGAATTCCGCGAGCAGGGGCTCGCCACCCTGCACCGGCTGGCGCGCGCTGTGTTTGTCAATAATCGGCAGCTCGAGCACGAATACGGTCCTCTACTGCGTGTTCCGGTCCACTACACGCCCAATGGAGTCGACACGACATTCTTTTGTCCCCCACAAGAGCCACAACCCCGTTCTGGCGAGCTCCGCGTCGGATGGGCGGGAAGTCTGAGCAACCATGGTCCGGCACATCGCGGCTTCCACGACGTCATCGAGCCCGCGGTCGCTGCCGTGCCGGGCGTGCGACTACTGACTGCGGTTCGGGAGCAACGCTGGCGTAGCCATGACGAGATGCTCGACTTCTATCGGGAGCTCGACGTTTATGTCTGCGCCAGTCGCAGCGAAGGCACTCCCAATCCCTGCTTGGAGGCGGCGGCGTGCGGTGTCCCCTTGGTGACGACCCGTGTGGGAAACATGCCCGAGCTGATTCGGGATGGCGACAACGGGCTGTTCTTCGATGGAACTGCGGAGGGACTTGCGAACAAGCTCGCTCTGTTGCGGGACACGCCATCGCTCGGGTCGCGGATGGCCGTCCGCATGATGGAGACGATCCGAGAGTGGGATTGGGGCGTGCAGGCGGAGAACTACGCGCACATGTTTGCTTCGTTGCTTACTACAGGCGGAGCGGTCGGGCCTGTGAGATGTACGGCTTCAGACGTGCCCTGCCCGCCAAACCTGACCTTTGTAGCGCCGATTGTGAATAGAATGGCACGTAAATCGTTGTTTTTTCTGCGCAAAACTACGAAGAAGCACTCCTAATACGCCCCCTACTCCCACTCGATTGTTTCTAACCCAGCTAGGCGATTGATCTAGCCGGACCGATCCGGCAAGCGATTGAGGATGGGTTGACCGAAAAACGATAGATGAGGCATGTGCCAAAGATTGACGAAAGCGCGTTGCAGCAAAGCTGGCAACACGCGATTGGCGAAGCCGGCGACTAGCGCTCGACGAAGTCGCCGGGGACGTTCGGCGCCAGCGGAGCGCTTAGACATTCACAAGGGAAGGATCGCGGCCCAGCTTGGAAAACGGTTCGTCAAGCCAATCGGCCGACAGCCGCTCAATATGATCACGATTGTTGTTGATCGTTCCATCGCTTCGGCCTTTGTTCTTCATATCCCCGTCGCGATAGCGTTCCCAGGCAATGCGCAGCGTGGGCTTCGCAATCGAAGGCAAAGCAATCTCGGCAGTATCACCGTCCGGCTTGCGAGCTGACGTGCGAGGATCAACGCCGCTAGCAATCTTCCCGAGAATGTCTTCGCCTTCGCCCGCGCCGCGCGCGTTGTGAGTTCTCCAACCTCGGCAACCTTCATTCGAACGGAAAGGCGCTGCCCTGCACCGATTAGTAACTGACACGGCCCCGAGATCGGCTTGCGAAGGAACTCGCCGGAGATGAAACTGAAAGGAGGCGGTGCGCGCCGTGATCACCTTCGTCGAATCCGTCGACTGCACCGCGTGGATCAGCGGACGGACAACGAGCCGACGACGTCCCGGACCACTATCGTCATTGCCATCGTTTGATGAGCATGGGGACGATCACATCTGCGCATGAGGTTATGCGCATTCGGCACTTGCAGTGCTGCGGATGTGCCGAAAGAACTAAGGGATGCAAGGTAACACCTTTTCGCACGGCCTGTGGGAGAAGACCGCGCCGCCTGCCCCGCGGACAGGGCGGCTCGCGGGCGAGAAGCATGTCGATGTAGCCGTTGTGGGTGCGGGCTTCACCGGACTGTCCGCGGCCCTTGATCTCGCGCGGTCGGGCGTTTCCGTCGCGGTGCTGGAAGGCGCCGAGGTCGGGTTCGGCGGCTCTGGCCGCAATGTCGGGCTGGTGAATGCCGGCCTATGGATCATGCCCGACGAGGTTTCAGCCATACTTGGCGGGGAGTATGGCGAGCGGTTGCTGAAGACGCTTGCCGACGGACCGGCGCTCGTCTTCGACCTGATCCGCGAGTATGGCATCGACTGCGAGGCCGAGCATGCGGGAACGCTGCATTGCGCGGCCGACAGGAAAGGACTGTGGGAACTGGAGGAACGCGCCCGGCAGTGGCAGGCGCGTGGCGCGCCTGTGCGTCTTCTCGGCCGCGACGAGACGGCAGCGCGCGTCGGCACCACAGCCTATTTCGGATCGCTGCTCGACGAGCGCGCCGGCACGATCCAGCCAATGGGTTATGTCCGCGGGCTTGCGAACGCGGCGCTCCGGGCCGGCGCGGAAATATTCACCGCCTCCCCGGTGATTGGGACCGAACGGGAAGGCCACGGCTGGCGCGTCCGCACAACGGAAGGAAGCGTCAGCGCGGAGTGGGTGATCGTCGCCACCAACGCCTATACCACCGCTCCCTGGCCACAGGTGCGCGCCGAACTTGTCCACCTGCCCTATTTCAACTTCGCCACCTCACCGCTTTCGCAATCCGCGCTAAAACGCATCCTGCCAGGCCTGGAAGGCGCCTGGGACACGAAGACGATCCTGAGTTCGCTTCGCCGCGATCGACAGGGGCGCCTTATCGTCGGCAGCGTCGGCGCACTGCGCGGTCCGGGAGCGGCAGTGCATGGCGCATGGGCTCGACGCAGCCTGCGCAAGCTCTTTCCCTTCCTCGACGACGTCGCCTTTGAAAGCGGCTGGTATGGCAAGATCGGCATGACGGCCGATGCCACGCCAAGATTCCATCGCTTCGACCGGAACGTGGTTGGCTTCAGCGGCTACAACGGACGCGGCATTGCCCCGGGCACTGTCTTCGGACGATATTTGGCCCGTCTGATCCGCGGCGAGATCAGCGAGTGGGATCTACCCTTGCCGGTGACGGACCCACGCGAACAGAGCTTCCGTTCGCTGCGCGAAGCCTACTATGAAACCGGCGCGCAGCTTGCGCATTTCGTGGGTGCGCGCGTTTAGGAAACCTTGCCCGGACCGATCGGGAACGCGTTCGTGCCGACCTGCTCCAGAAGCCAGGATTGGAAGGCGCGTCCCACTGCGCTCCCCTGCTTTTCTTCCGGCAGAACCACGTAGTAGCTGTTGTCGGTCGTCATCGGCCTTTCGAAGACGACGCGCAGCCTGCCGGAGGAGATCTCGTCCTCGATCAGATAGAGCGGCAGAAGGGCGAAGCCGAGGCTGCGGACCGCGGCCTCGATGATCATGGCAAACTGATCGAAACGATCGCCTCTATAGGCATTCTCCTGGCCGAGATCGTTGTGCTCGAACCATTCGGCCCACAGCTTCGGCCTCGTCGCAAGATGCAGGAGTGGCTTGTCTTCCAGGTCTTCAAGACGCTCCACTGAGCAGGATCCGATCAGGGAAGGACTTGCGACGGGCAGGATGATCTCGCTGCAAAGATACGTGCATGTGGCATGCGCCCAGACAGGCTGGCCGTAGTGAATGGCAAGATCGAAGTCTTCGGCGGAAAGGTCGAAAGGCTCGGCGCGCGATGCCACGTTGAGCGCTGTGCCGGGGTGGCGCCGCTTGAAATCCGGCAGGCGGGGTAGCAGCCAGCGGCTGCCGAACGTCGGAAGGGTGGCGATCGAGAGTACCTCCCTGCCGCCGGCGGACGCCCTCGCGCGCACCACCATCTCCTCCGATTGGAGCAGCAGCCGCGACACCTCGGGCAACAGCTTGCGGCCCGCCGCCGATAGGACGACCCGCTTGCGGATCCTTCCGAACAGAAGCACGCCCAATTGGGCCTCGAGGATCTGGATCTGACGGCTGACGGCGCTCTGGGTCAAGTTTAGTTCGGCCGCAGCCTTAGTGAAGTTCTCGTGGCGGGCGGCACATTCAAACGCCTGCAGCACGGCGAGGTCGGGTATCAGTGCTCTGCTCAGGTTCATTCCCACCTCGCATCAAGTCAGTCATAGCGATCACAACAAACGGCCGATCTGCCGGTATATGATTAGTAATCAGAATGACCTTGTGCAACCTTTTCGAGGTGAGGACCATGCCGGAAGGCTTTGTCGCTGCCGACGATATCCGTGCCGCGTTCTCGGCGGCGATGTCGGCCATGTACCGCAATGAGGTGCCGGCCTATGGCACGCTGATGGCGCTGGTCGCCGAGGTCAATCTGGAGACGCTGTCGGCCGATCCAGCCCTGCGGGCAAGGCTTGTAGCGACCGATTCCCTGGCCCGAATTTCGGAAGAGCGCCACGGCGCGATCCGCCTCGGCACTGCGCAAGAACTGTCGATGATGCGGCGGGTCTTTGCGGTCATGGGCATGGTTCCGGTGGGTTACTATGACCTGTCGACCGCCGGCGTTCCCGTCCACTCCACAGCCTTTCGGCCGGTCGAAGAGTCGAGCCTGAAGCGCAACCCATTTCGGGCGTTCACCTCGCTGCTGAGGCTGGATCTCATCGCCGACGAAGCCCTCCGCAAGGAAGCGGCTACGGTTCTAGCGGCGCGAAAGATATTCACGGATGGCGCGATCGAGCTGGTCGAAAAGGCCGAGCGCTCCGGCGGCCTCGACGCGCCCGATGCCGCGCGCCTCGTCCAGGAGGTTCTGGAAACCTTCCGCTGGCACGACAAGGCAATCGTCGATGAGGCGCTGTACAGGCGCCTGCATGACGCGCACCGGCTGGTCGCCGACGTCGTCTCCTTCAGGGGACCACACATCAACCACCTCACGCCGCGTACGCTCGACATCGACAAGGTGCAAGTGCGGATGCCTGGAGAAGGCATCGTGCCCAAAGCCGTGGTCGAAGGGCCGCCGACGCGCAGCTGCCCGATCCTGCTGCGGCAGACCTCATTCAAGGCACTGGAGGAGCCCGTTTCCTTCATTGGTGGGAATGGCGCATGGCAAGCGGGCTCGCATACGGCGCGATTTGGCGAGATCGAACAGCGCGGCGTTGCGCTGACGCCGAAGGGCCGGACGCTCTACGACAAGCTCCTGGGTGAGACGCGGGCCCTCGTGACGCCGGCGGCGGACGGCTCGAACGCATCCGAGTATGTGTCGACGCTCACCAGCGTCTTCAAAGCGTTCCCCGACGACTGGAACGAAATCCGTAGGGCGGGCCTCGGCTATTTCAGCTACTCGCTGACGGAAAAAGGGCGCACCGCAGGCCCTCGTGCGGACCTCGAAACCGCGATCGAGGAAAGGCTAATCCAGTTCGATCCCATCGTGTATGAGGATTTTCTGCCAGTAAGCGCCGCAGGCATCTTCCAGTCGAATCTCGGCGACGAGGTGACGCAAGCGTTCGTCGCGAGCCCGAATCAAATCAAGTTCGAGCGCGATCTCGGCGCTTCGGTGCTGGACGAGTTCGCCCACTACGCCGAGATCGAGCGTTCCTCGATCGAAGCCTACCTCGCCGTGATCGACCTGACGACGGCGGCGGAGTGACGGACAGCGATGATCGATGCCCGCCATATTGAGGCGCTGCGCGGACTGGTCGGCGAGAAGGGCCTTCTCGACAAGCCTGCCGATATGGCCGCCTACGAGACCGGCGCGCGCTACGACAGGGGAAGGGCCGCTTTTGTGGCTCGCCCGGCGTCTACCGCCGAAGTCTCGGCGGTCGTCTCCTGGTGCGTGCGCAACAGCATTGCGCTCATCCCGCAATCGGGCAACACGGGTCTCGTCTCGGCCTCGACTCCCGACATGAGCGGAGCGCAGGGCGTACTCAGCCTCGACCGCGTGACGGGTGGCTTTGAGCTCGACCAGGTCAACCGCAGCGTGCGAACCGGTGCCGGCGTGCGCCTTTCCGACCTCAACGCAAAGCTTGGGGAGTACGGACTGTTCTTCCCTGTAGATCTCGGCGCCGATCCGCGTCTCGGCGGCATGATCGCCACAAATACCGGCGGTTCGCGCTTCCTGCGCTATGGCGACGTACGCCGCAACACTCTGGGCCTCACCGTAGTCCTTGCCGACGAGGCGGGAACCGTGCTCGACCTTTCCTCGCAGCTTCGCAAGAACAACACCGGGGTCGACTGGAAACAACTCTTCATCGGCACGTCCGGCGCGTTCGGCGTGGTGACGGAATGCGTACTCAACCTCGAGCCACTGCCGCGCCAGACCGCCACAGCGCTGCTGGTGCCATCGTCCTCGCAGATCATCCCCGCCCTCCTGACGGCGATGGAAGACGCGCTGGGCTCGTACCTGTCCGCCTTTGAGGGCATGTCCGGCAACGCGGTTCGCGCAGCGCTCGAACATGTCCCTTCCCTGCGCAACCCGTTCAGCCGCGGCGTTGTGCCGGATTTCGTGATCCTGACTGAAGTCTCGCGCATAAACGCGCCACGCAAGGGCGAACAGAAGCTCGATGCGGTGCTCGAAGAGGTGCTGGCCGCAATCTGGGAAGACGGAGACGCACTCCTCGCCGACGCCTTCGTTGGCCCGCCGCACGAGATGTGGGCACTGCGCCATGCCCTGTCGGAGGGCGTCAAGCATGCCGGGCGGCTGATCGCCTTCGACCTCTCCTTCAGCCGCGGCGACGTCATGCGTTTTCTCGACCGGATGAAGGCCGAGATTCCGCAACGCTTTCCCGGAATTGCCACCTGCGATTTCGGCCATGTCGGCGATGGTGGGGTGCACTTCAACCTCGTCGTCGCGAAAGACGATTCGCGCCTGACGGACGAGGCGTTCGAGGCCGCGCTGCGCGAATGGGTCTTTTCGATCTGCGTCGAGGATTTTCGGGGCAGCTTCAGTGCCGAGCACGCCATCGGTCGCAAGAACCAAAGCTTCTACGACCGCTACACGCCCGCGAAACTGCGGCGGCTCGCCGCGGCGCTAAAGGCTGAAGCGTCACCGGGTCCGCTCGGCTCAGTCGCATTCTGAGATGATGGCGGCAAGGTCGCCGCGAAGTAACGAAAACTGGAGAAAACACGATGAGCAAGACCGTGGACGTGAAACAGGAAACGGCGAGCATCCTCGACAGGTTTGGCATTTCGCGCAACGCTTGGACGGGCGGCGGCATGCGGGTGCAAAGCCCGGTGACAGGCGAACAGATCGGCGCCGTGACCATGATCTCGGCGTCAGGTGCAGTCGAGGCGATCGAAAGCGCCGACAAGGCCTTCCGCGCCTGGCGGCTGGTGCCGGCCCCACGCCGCGGCGAGCTGGTGCGGCTGCTCGGCGAGGAATTGCGCGCCCACAAGGCCGAGCTTGGCCGGCTGGTGTCGATCGAGGCCGGAAAAATCCCGTCCGAAGGCCTCGGCGAAGTGCAAGAAATGATCGATATCTGCGACTTCGCGGTCGGTCTGTCACGCCAGCTCTACGGCCTCACAATTGCCACCGAGCGCCCCGGCCACCGCATGATGGAAACCTGGCATCCGCTCGGTGTCATCGGCGTCATCTCGGCGTTCAACTTCCCGGTCGCCGTGTGGTCTTGGAACGCGGCGCTTGCGTTGGTTTGCGGCAATTCGGTCGTCTGGAAGCCTTCGGAGAAAACCACGCTGACGGCACTTGCCTGCGACGCGATCTTCAAGCGCGCCGTCGAACGTTTCGGCACTGACGCGCCCGACGGGTTGCTGAAAGTGCTGATCGGCGACCGTGTGGTCGGTGAGGTGCTGGTCGATCACCCGAAGGTGCCGCTGGTCTCAGCCACTGGCTCGACCCGCATGGGCCGCGATGTCGGCCCGCGACTGGCCAAACGTTTCGCCCGCGCCATTCTGGAGCTTGGTGGCAACAATGCCGGTATCGTCACCCCCTCGGCCGATCTGGATATGGCGGTGCGGGCGATCGCCTTCGGCGCCATGGGCACCGCGGGCCAGCGCTGCACCACGCTGCGCCGGCTTTTCGTGCATGAGAGCGTCTACGACACCATCGTGCCGCGCCTGAAGAAGGCCTATGAAAGCGTCTCGGTCGGCAGCCCGCTGGAAACCTCGGCGCTAGTCGGCCCGCTGATCGACAAGGCGGCCTTTGACGGCATGCAGAAAGCGCTTGGCGAGGCCGAAAAGCATGGCGGCAAGATCACCGGCGGCAATCGCGTCGAAAACGGCCACCCCTGCGCCTACTATGTGAAGCCGGCGCTGGTGGAAATGCCGAAGCAGGCCGGACCTGTCACCGAAGAAACCTTCGCGCCAATCCTCTACGTGATGAAATATACGGATCTTGATGCAGCGATCGCAGACCACAACGCGGTCGGCGCCGGACTGTCGTCGTCGATCTTCACGCTCGATTTGCAGGAGGCCGAGCGCTTCCTGTCTGTCGACGGCTCCGATTGCGGCATCGCCAACGTCAACATCGGCACATCGGGGGCCGAAATCGGCGGTGCATTCGGCGGCGAAAAGGAGACCGGCGGCGGCCGCGAAAGCGGCTCCGATGCGTGGAAGGCTTACATGCGCCGCGCCACCAACACGGTGAACTACTCCAAGGCGCTGCCGCTGGCGCAAGGCGTCTCGTTCGACATCGAGTAGGGTCTATGAACATCGCTTCCAAAGTCTCCGAGACGGGCTTCAAGCCCGCCTCGCGCATCGCCTCCATGGGCGTACGAGCGGCTCGATGCTGACCAGCTGGCGCTCGCGCTGGAAGATCTCGATGCCGATATCGCCCGCATCCGGGAGAGCAGGCCAGGTGCCGAGAAACTTCCTCCGGAGCGGCCGTCTCACCGCAAGCCGCTGCCCGATCACCTTCTGCGAGAGGATGTTGTTCTCGATATCGACCACACAGTGTGCGCGTGCTTTGGCGGCGCTTCATGCGATCGGCGAGAGCGTCAGCGAAATGCTCGACTGGGTTCCGGCACAGCTTCGCATCATCCGCACCGTGCGCCCGAAATACGCTTGCCGGAGCGAAAAGTGGATCAGCAAACGCCGACGGCGCCGCCATGCGGTGAGCACGGACGTGCGTAACCGCGCTGTCCAGGCGTTCTGGGCCATGCACGTAGAAGCGATGAACTGGAGCGGAATGGGGGTGCGCGAGTACGCCGCGGCGCTGCAGACACTGGCGGCCAGCCGCATCGTTGTGGAACTGAGGCGGCTTGACGGATACCCCTCTCAACAGCCGGGTAGTATTGCAGATATCCAATTCTGATAGCCTTAAGTATTGAGACCGATTCATCCGCAGTTAACACATTTTGGCCAGTATCAGTTATACGCGCTTTCAGTCAGAAAGCGAGTTCGCTTGGCTTTCTCCAAGCGTCGAATCGGAGGAACTCTGTATGGTCACAAAACCATCCAGGCGAGCCGCCGAGTCACCTGAGTCGACCAATCTCGCCGCGCTGACAAAACTGGCGTCGGCTTCGTATGAAATCCTCGAGCGCGAACTTCGCGCCACGATCGCGGCGCTCGAAGGCCAGGCGCTGCGATTCGAGACGGCAATCGACAATGTCTCTCAAGGCATCTGCTTTTTTGGTGTCGACGAACGGCTGATCCTGTGCAACCGGCGCTATGCGGAAATTTACCGCATTGCCCCCGATGAACTGCAGCCAGGTTTGACGCTGGGCGAAATCGTCGAGCGCCGCGTGGCCGCCGGGACGTCGGCGATGCCGGCCGACGCTTATCTGACGATGGCGCGGTCGGTCAATTCAAGCAATGCCTCGAGGATCTGGAGCGCCAAGCTCGCCGATGGTCGGACAATCCAGATCTGCCATCAGCCGATGCCGGACGGGAGCTGGGTCGCCACGCATGAGGACATCACCGAACTGATCGCCAGTCGCCAGATCGTCGACGAGCGCATGTCGCTGCAAGCGCTGATCGACTGGGTGCCGGATTATCTGTGGGTCAAGGATACTGAAAGCCGCTTCGTCGTGGTCAACAGGGCCCTTGCGGCCGACAGCGGCCGCGAAAACACCGGCGCCATGATCGGCCTGACCGATTTTGATCTTCATGCCCCGGAAATGGCGCGGAAGTTTCGCGATATCGAACAGAGGGTTCTGCGCAGCGGAAAACCGATGATCGACGAGGAGGAGTTTGTCGTCGATGCCTCGGGCGCCGGCAAATGGCTCTCGTCGACGAAGGTGCCGTTGTGCAATCCTGACAACGAAATTATCGGTTTGGTCGGCATTGCCCATGACATCACCGCGCGCAAGCAGGCAGACGTGCTCCGGGACGGGCAGGCGCATATACTGGAAATGATCGCGATGAGCGCTCCCCTGGAAGATGTGCTCGACCGCCTTATGCGTCTCGTCGAGTCCCAGCTGACGGGAATATTCGGGTCCGTATTGCTGCTTGACAAGGATGGTGGTCACTTGCGGCACGGCGCGGCGCCGAGCCTTGCAATGGACTATACGAGCGCGATCGACGGGATCGCAATCGGTCCCAACGTGGGATCCTGCGGAACCGCCGTCTACCGTCGGGAGCCGGTCATTGTCTCTGACATCACGCAGGATCCGCTTTGGGACGACTATCGCGAACTCGTGGCGCCCTACGGCTATCGTTCGTGCTGGTCGACCCCGATCCTGTCGCATCAGGGCGCCGTGTTGGGCGTGTTTGCGATGTATTCTATGACGGTGCGCGAACCGGGCGAGGCCGAGACCCGACTCATCAATTTCACCACGCGCATCGCAGGGATCGCCATCGAGCGCAAGCTGGCCGAAGACCAGATCCACTTCATGGCCAACCACGATGCGCTTACCGGCCTTCCCAATCGCGCCCTGCTCGAGGACCGGCTCTCGCAGGCGGTCCTCTACGCGCAGCGTTATGGCCGCTGGGTGACCGTGTTGTTCATCGATCTCGACAATTTCAAGTTGGTCAATGACACGCTCGGCCACAACGCCGGAGACGAACTGCTGAAGACTGTCGCCAGCCGAATGGTCAAATGTGTAAGGGCAACCGATACGGTCGTGCGGCTTGGCGGCGATGAATTCGTCGTTGTCCTGTTCGACCAGCCGGCGAGCGTCGAGCTCATCTCCGAGATAGTGCAGAAGATCCGTGCAGTGATCGAGGAGCCGATTGAACTTGGAAAACATCGGCTGAGTACCACGGCTAGCATCGGCGTCGCGAACTATCCCAAGGATGGGGCGAACTCGGATACGCTGCTGGCCAATGCCGATGCGGCCTTGTACCGCGCCAAGGAATTTGGGCGCGACAATTTCCAGTTCTACGCGCCCGAGTTCAACACCAGGGCGCATGAAAGGTTCGTGCTTCAGGAGGAAATGCGAAACGCACTGGCCCGTTCGGAATTTACCTTGCTCTATCAGCCGCAAATTGATCTTCGGTCAGGGCAGATCTTCGCGGTTGAGGCGTTGATACGCTGGCAGCATCCGACGCGTGGCACGGTATCCCCGGCCATTTTCATACCGACGGCCGAAGAGACCGGTCTGATCGTTCCGATCGGCGACTGGGTGCTGCACGAAGCCTGTCGGCAGAACAAGGCCTGGCAGGACGCGGGCTTGCCGCCCCTGATCGTCTGCGTGAATGTTTCGGCACGGCAATTCAGGGAAAGAAACCTGATAAGTCGTGTCGTCAATGCACTGAAGGACAGCGGCCTAGAGGCCAGATACCTCGAGCTGGAGGTGACGGAGAGCCTGATCATGCAGGACATTGAACTGGCGGTCGCAACGATGAACGCACTGCAGGGCCTGGGTGTGCAGATATCGATCGATGATTTTGGAACAGGCTACTCCAGCCTTAGCGCACTCAAGACCTTTCCAGTGGCGCGCTTGAAGATCGACAAGTCCTTCATCAACGATCTCGCCGACAACGAGAGCGATCAGGCCGTCGCCAGCGCCGTCATTTCATTGGGTCAAAATCTGCATCTGAGGGTCATTGCCGAGGGTGTCGAGACCGACGATCAAGTGGCCTTCTTGCGCAAGAACAATTGCGATGAAATGCAGGGCTATCATTTCAGCAAACCGATCTCCGCCGAAGCCATCATGAAATTGCTCAACGCGCCCGGCAACCCGATGTAAATTCCCAACACGAGAAGGGAGGGATTCACATCGCCGGGGATCCGGTCAAGCCGAGGTGGCAGGCTCACGGTCGACGCAAATAGATGGCCGGTCCGTCCGGACCAGCCATAGGACTGTAGCTAGGGCTACACGCGCGAGCCGTCCCGCGCAGTGCGCTGTCCAGCCGCAGTCGTGTATGTCAAATCTTCGGCGCGGAGCGTGGCAGAACCATGCCTTTAGAGGTGAAGCTCAACAGACTCTTGGATGATCGAGGCCTAGTGACTACGCGCGATCAGATCGAACGCTAGGAGCAGCAGGGTTGTTGCCTGGTTTCAGAGGAAGGGTTGATGGTTGAAAGAGAGAAGTTGGAACTGGAAGCTCGCCTTCTCGCACTCGAACTGGTTGTCGCCAGAATCGCAGCAATCCAGCTCATCTCTATGCAGCCTCTGTGCGGCTGCAGGGGCTGCAGAAAAATCGGTCCCGGCTAACGTGAAGGCACTCTTGAAAGCGTATGGCACGCTCAACGGCTTATGCCGCGGGCGGATTTGGGGACAAGGCCGCAACCATGCGAGCATGCGAGGACCGAGAAGCAGTCGGTGCGAGACTGGCCGCGGCCAACTGGTGCTACGGCAAGCGTGGTCAGTACGGCTACCAAATGAAGTGGCATAAATGCACGGGCACGTCGCTGCGCCCTGGTGACTGATGATGCGGGGGCGAATGTGCGCAATGCTGAAAGCATGAGGGGACTTATCCTAGCTCTGATGGCGATGCTGGTGGTTGGGATCATACCGGCCAAGGCAGACGATGCCACTTGCCACTCGGTCGGCGGCAATTTGTTGGGGAAGTCTGTTACAGCTACACGGCGTGCCACGTTGAGCGGAGACCGCCTCACATGATCGGCATGGCCGCTAGCCTCCTGATGGCCGGGCTGGCGGTTGGCGCTGGTGCTGCCGGCCCTGCTTACGCGATCACACCATTCGAGAACGGACCGCCTTACCCTACCTCAAGATGGCGGCGGACTCTTGAGCCCGTCACTGGCCGGCGCCTTTACCCAAAGCCCCCCGCCCAACGGGCGCCGGCCAACTTCTTGGCAAACTTATGCAGCCTTCAGATTAATCACCCGCATCACTGCGACCACGGTTCCATTATTCGTAGCAGCCTCCTTCGTGCTACCCTTGCCGCAGCTCCATACGTCGCCTTCCTTGGCCGTGAACTCCATGTCCCCGGCCGTGACCTGCAGCTCGCCTTCAGTGACCGTGCAAACCATGTCGTCCGCCATGACGTCCTCCAACGGGCTAGATCCCTTTGGCTGATAGACGACGTCTTCCATGGCAATTTTCTTGTACCCCTTGATGTGGGAGTCTCGTGTTCCCAGCTCGACGAGCCGAACGCCGGGAAAAATCTCTTTGCCATCAGTCGGACCGTAGGCCTTGGCCGCAACTGGAGTGGGCTTTGCGACCAATAGCGGGGCGGCCAACGAGGTGGCATCAAGGGCGGGAGCATTACGTTCATCTTCATAACATCCATCCTCCCTGAGTTAGTCCGCCCACAACCGGGCGAACCTGGCATTTTACGCGCCCGTGCAGCCAAATAGTCAAACAGAATTGAGCAGCCCCATGCAGCCCCCAGCAGGCCTATCCAGCGTTTCAATGGGTACGGGACGGGGCCAGTGAACTGACCGCTACTTCCGCACGATCCATTCCAGCAACTCGGGATCGACCTTCGCTATGCCGGTGAACTCGCGGACCATTTGCGAAGCGTACTCCCGCCATCGATGTTCAGGGATGTCCGCTTCGAGGACCGCTTTGTGGAACGCGCTTCGTAGGATTTCGCTATCGAGCGCAGACACCCTGGCGCGTGACATTTCAGGCTCCCGCACATAGGCGAAAGCACTGCCAGCTTCCAAGCGTCCGCAATGCCCTCTGTTCGATACGGACGACTTGGGCATTATACGCCGTACAGCCAAACTCGCGAGTCACACGAATTTGATCGCTAAATTTAGCAACTGCGCATGGAATAATTTGAGCAGGAGGGGCGTTCCTTTCCTAGACGATGGCGGGCACGGCAAGAGGGATATTTTCGAATGTCCCTTTGTGGAAAACGCCAGACCTGCTGCGGCTCGTTCTGGCTTAGCTCAAAGGAGTCCAGATATGAAAACGCACGCGCTTGTGATTGCTGCCACAGGGGCATCGCTCATTGCTTTCGCTGGCCTTGCAAAGGCGGACGACCATCTGTTCAATGCTCTTCAGCATGGTCTCAGCAGCGACGGCCAACCCTTCCATGAGAACACGGCCGGCCACAGCGGTGACCTTGCACCAGGTCAGGGCAGCCCGTTTGCAGGTGTCGATACTCAGACACCGGCCACCGATACGGAAGCCGCCAACGATCATGCGAACGTAAAAAGTCGCCAACCTAAATGAATATGGGATACCCGCCGGAGGGGGCGGGTGACCATCTGTAGCCGGTCGGCCGATAGCGTCTGCTGAAAGCTCGCGCCACGGAGCTATCCCGGCTCTTCCCGAAAGTCTTGTAGCGAGGCATGCCGCAAGTCTTCCTCGCCCCGTAGGTGCTTCACACGGCCGATCAGCCCAGGCTTGACCCATTGCGTCGCCGGCCGCTTCATGCCCTTCGGTGCCGGCCCAGAATGCTCCTGAACGCGCTCCCAGAGGCGTTCGCGCATCTCCCGATTCAAGGTGATGAAGACGGAGCCGACATAGCGGCCTGTGCCTCGCTCGGCCATCAGGGCAAAGGCAGGCTTGCCCGCATCTCGCTGGACCCCAAGCAGCTCTAACTCACTGATGGCGTAGCACTTCGCTTTGGATTGCGCCGCGCCTTGACGATCAGATGCGCGACGCGATAGGCAAGCGTATTGGTCTCGCCGGAACCCGCACCCGCGATGACGAGCGCGGCCCGGCGATCCATCCTTCACCGTGCTTGAGATAAGGGTGGTGCGGCGGATCATCTGGAAAGATGAGGACTGAGGAGGGCGCTCTCGGCCCGCTCGTGTCGATGAATTTGCGACCTCAATCTGAGTGACCTATGCTCAAGCAATGCAACATCTCAGTTCGTTGACCGCCAAGCCCCCGCATGGATATTCCGACAAAGAACTCGATGCCTTTGTCAAGTTGGTTGTTTCGGAGGGCGAAGTTTCCCACTATGGGCTGCTTGAACGCATCAAGGGCGCGCGGGGCCTAGTCATGCTCTATGACGGTAAGAAGCTGGTCGGAACTGCGGCGATTAAAAATCCAGAGCCGGACTATCGAACCGCCGTCTTTGCCAAGTCGAAATCAAATGCGGACGCCGCCGCCTACCCAGTCGAACTAGGGTATGTGGTCGTCGCAGAAAGCCATCGCCGTCATAAATTGGGCTGGCGTCTCGTCGACGCGGCGCTGTCATTCGCAAGCGGATCAGCCGTGTTCGCTGCAACACGCAGCAATAATGCCGCCATGCGGCGAATCTTGCCGGCTCGCGGTTTCACGGCCAATGGGTCTCCCTACCCGTCCACTGAACATCCCGGTCAGGAAATTCATCTGTTCCTACGTGGGTAAGCGCCCTGAGGACCGATCCTGGCCCTATAGCCCGAGCACGCGGTCTTGTTCGACTTGCGGCAGAAAGCTTAGGATCCCTCGAGGAACGACTGCAGCGCCAACCGCGCCGATCCGCCTTGCCTTGTTCTCGTCCGAGTCGAGCGCAGCGGAAATCGATCTAGCGCAGATCACTCCTGGCCTTGAAGCGTGCTGCCTCTTCCGAACCGCGGGTGGCGTCGCCGGCGCTGTAGGAATGCGCGCCAGCGCCGGCGAGCTTGCCGCCATCGACGATCAGATATTCCTCACGGATCGGCCGGCCTTCGAACCAGCATTCGAGAATTTCGCGGGTGCCCGCGGCGTAGCGCGCCTGGGCGGAGAGCGACGATCCTGAAATGTGCGGCGTCATGCCGTGATGCGGCATCGATCGCCACGGATGATCCTTGGGAGCCGGCTGCGGGAACCAGACGTCGCCGGCATAGCCAGCGAGTTGGCCACTCTCCAGCGCGCGGGCGATGGCGTCACGATTGCAGATCTTGCCGCGCGCCGTGTTCACCAGATAGGCGCCGCGTTTCATCCTGGCGATCATCGTCTCGTCAAAGAGGTTTTCCGTCTCCGGATGCAGAGGCGCATTGATTGTCACCACGTCGCAGACGCCGACCATGGATGCGGGGTCCTTGTGGAAGGTGACGCCAAGCTCTTTCTCGACCGCCTCAGGCAGGCGGTGGCGATCGGTGTAGTGCAACTTGACGTCGAACGGCTTCAGCCGGCGCAACACCGCGCTGCCGATCCGGCCGGCACCGACGGTTCCGATCTGCATTCCCTCGATATCGTAGGAGCGTGCGACGCAGTCGGCGATATTCCAGCCGCCTTTCACGACCCACTGGTAGGACGGGATGTAGTTGCGCACGAGCCCCAGGATCATCATGACCACATGCTCGGACACGCTGATCGAATTGCAGTAAGTCACCTCGGCGACCGTGATGCCGCGGTCCATGGCGGCCTGAAGATCGACATGATCGGATCCGATGCCGGCGGTGATCGCAAGCTTCAGTCTGCTTGCCTTGGCTATTCGTTCTTCGGTCAGATATGCCGGCCAGAACGGCTGCGAGATCACGATTTCGGCGTCAACGAGTTCGCGTTCAAAAATGCTGGCGGGACCGTCTTTGTCCGAGGTCACCACCAGGCTGTGGCCCGCGCTTTCGAGAAATTTCCTCAGGCCGAGTTCGCCCGACGCGCTACCGAGCAAGACCCCCGGTTCAAAGTCGATGGCCTTCGGCGTGGGAAGTGTCTGGCCGCCGGGATAGCGGTCGAGCTTTGGCAGGCCGTCCCGCGCATATTTTGTCGGATAACCGTCGACCGGATCGTCATAGAGGACGCAAACGACCTTTGCCATTGTGTATCTCCCTTCGTCTGACAACGAAAAGGAAAACGCTCTGTTCTTAACGCTGCCGGCCAACGATGGTCGGCACGGCGATGCTCTGTTGAATTGCTGGTGGGAGCAGACTCATCTGCCGGCGCTTCCTCATTCGGAAAGTTGTGCGCTATTGCGTATTACATGGAAGACCCGGGCATGGTTTCAAGTGCTGCGGGCGGCACTGGTGCAGCGTTCGAGTTCCTTTATTTCAGACCGCGCGCACGGTCTGCTGACAACAAATGCTTGATGCGGACACTTCAGAATTGCCGAGGTTGGGCACCGTGCATCATGATCACTGACAGGCTCCGACTTCGCAGGCCTCAAGGGCTTCTGCATCCCCTCAAAGATTGCACAACCTGTTAGTCAGCGCTTATCAAGCAGAGGAATCTCGCATCGCTTGCCGCTCAGACGGTATTGCTAAGCCAGTTCGCAACGCTCACCGATGTCACCTACAAGGCTAGCCTTTCCACAATGCGGGCCGTTTGTTGCCTTTTTACAGAAGATACGAAAACGCCGCTCGACCGGAAGGGAGCGGCGTTTACCAAGTGTGGTGTCCTACCCTAGACGAAACCCCGATTTGGTCGGGGCCGTCGGACTTGAACCGACGTTTCCAGCTTGTTCGCTATCAGTCTATAGGTGGTGTTTTCCTGTCGTCCTTGCAAGCGCCATCGGCGCAGCTTTGCAGGGTGTGCAAGGATAGTCGGAGTCGATACAATTCCATCCGAATTCCGCAATTGAACGACCGCTGCTTTCCGGCTTCCGTGACGCGCACACTCGCTGGTTCTGCCGTGAACGTCATTATCGCTTCTCCCCTTTGTTGGGCGAAAGCGTGGTGGTCTCTTCCACTCGCCGGCTTGCCGGGAAGGTGCAGGCGACCATCGATATATAGTGTGCCGGTTTGGTACATACGACTCAATTTGAACTCGTTGGCAGCCTTCATGACGATGAAGGCCGGACTGTTGATCAGGTCGTGCGCCCTGAGCAGACGATAGACCGAAGCCTCATCGACGCTCGCCGCCGGTATCGGCGTCATGAAGTTCGAGCGGGAATACTTCACCATGCCCTCGACCTTGCCCTTGTCGTTCCCCGGCGGGAGCGCACTAGCCGAAGAAGCTCTTTAATCAGTGATCCCACAATATCTCCTGGAGCATTTCCTCGACCGAGTACGGCGAAATTCCAAGTTCTCCAAATCCCGGCATCTCCGGCGATGACACGTTGTCGACCTGCATCAGTTCCACTTGATTCCGAGTGACGGGCGGGCTCGGGAGCATTTCGGCGAACCAAGCCAGCGCGTGCCAAGCGGCAAATGGGATTGGAATCAGTTTGGGCTTAAGACCGGCTTCGTGCGCAACGGCTCTGAGAAATTCCTTGTAAGAGTAGACGCGAGGACCGCCGCACTCATACGTGATCGCATGCGTTTCCGTCCCCTGCAGCACTCTTGCGGTCGCCTCTGCCACATCGCCCACATAGGCCGGCTGCAATCTCGTCAGGCCGCGACCGAACATCGGATAGATTGGAAGCCGGCGGAGAAGTTTGAGGATAATCGTGAGAAACGCGTCATCCGGTCCGAACATCACCGCCGGGCGGATGATAGTGGCGTCAGCAAACGCGGCACGCACCACCAGTTCGCCTTCGCCACGCTTGCGGATGTAGAGCGACGGCGAGGCAACATCGGAGCCGATTCCTGAAATGTGAGCGAGCCGTTCGACGCCAGCTCGGTGTGCTTGAACTGCAACCCGCCGGGCTGACTCGACATGCACGGAATGAAAGGTCTCCTGTCCCTGTTCGACATAAAGACTGACCGCATTTACAACACCGTAAGCACCAGCAAGTGCATCGGCGATCGCCCGCTCATCGTGGATATTGGCTTCGACCGATTGAAGTTGCGGATCATCAGAACCAAACAGCTTCTTGGCCCGTTCCGAATGTCTTGATGCGATCCGAACGAAAAACTCACCATCGCGGAGACGCCGAACAACGCGGCGGCCGAGAAACCCGGTTCCACCGAACACGGTGACGACGCGATGGTTCATGGCAGCCATGGCTTAGACTTTGTCAGCTCATGTCGGCCGTCTCGACCCGGCGGTTCAGGTCATGTGGGCGGCACGCCTACTGACCACTATCTACCACTTGGACTACCTCGTACAGATTGGGGTAGATCTCATCCGTCAGCTGATCGAAATGACGCCACTCCTTGCGGAATTCCGGCGACTGATGAGCCAATCGCAGCAGGTCGCGATTCTGCCATTGGACGTAGTTGACGATGCGCCGCCCGTCGAGGCTGCGATGCAGGCTGATTGAGATGAAGCCAGGCTGGCGCGTCATAAAGCGCGCTCGCTCGGTCATGACGGACAATGCCTCGGCCTGCTTGTCCGGTTCAGAATCGACGATGGTGATTTGGGTGACGGGCTGATTGTCGGTTCGGATGTGTGGCATAGACGACCTCACTTGATTGGCAATCGATTTGCCGTGTCACTGCTGGCGGTCGAGGGCCGCCCCGAGCGATCGAGCACCCGATCGATCTTGCTCGCCATGATGAAATCGTTCTCGTGCAGTCCTTTGATCTTCTTGGTGCTCAGGGAAACCGTCACATAACCCCAGCCGAAGCTGATGTCGGGGTGATGGCCCTCGGTTTCGGCGAGCTCACCGATCTCCTGAACAAGGGCGAGCGCGTCCCGGAAATTGCGGCATCGAAAGCTCCGCTGGATGCAGTGGGCATCGCCACCCAGCTCCCAATCAGGAGCCTGTGCCTGGAAGCGTTGGGCTTCATCACGCGTGAGCGGCGGGACGCCGCCGCGACAAGGCGTACATGTTTTCTCGGCAAGAGTGTCGGTCATGTTCTTGTCTCCAAGACCATTTTTAGCAGCAAAAACGACAGCGACGAGCGCCTATCGATCGATCTCCCCGAACGCGATGTCGAGCGAGCCGATGATCGCCAAGATATCGGCTCGCATGTGCCCGCGTGCTGGCCTTCCGTCGTGCTGGCTATAGTTTCAGGCGCCGCTCAGTAGTCCATTCCGCCCATTCCGCCCATACCTCCTGCGCCACCCATGGCGGGCGCATCCTTCTGCGGAATGTCCGCGATCATTGCTTCAGCGGTGATCAGGAGCGCGGCAATCGAGCCGGCATCCTGCAGGGCCGTCCGAACGACCTTGGCGGGGTCGACGATACCGGCCTTGATCATGTCGACGTAGAGTTCGGTCTGAGCATCGAAGCCCTGATTGTGATCCTTGCTGTCGGTGAGCTTGCCGACGACGATCGAGCCTTCAACGCCGGAATTCTCGGCGATCTGGCGGATCGGCGCCTCAAGCGCCCTGAGCACGATCGAGATGCCGGCCGTCACATCGGCATTGGCGCCGGTCAGGCCCTTGAGCGCCGACCTCGCCCGCAGCAGCGCCACGCCGCCGCCCGGAACGATGCCTTCCTCGACAGCCGCGCGCGTGGCGTTCAGCGCGTC
>NZ_JBWLUZ010000119.1:0-303 GCF_057784325.1 Mesorhizobium sp. CNPSo 4689 | reverse complement strand
GCTCCAGATCCTGTAAGCGGTCATTGTTCATTGCCGCCCTTGGAGGCCGCTCCGGCACGGAGCGGACGTCCGAACTGACGCAAACGGGCACCTAGAGGGTGGTCATGCGCAGTGACTTCGGCCGCACAGGAGTGTAGCCTGACAAGGCTTTCGCCAGCCCGAAGTTCGCTGTATGCCCCGCTTTCTTGCCGTCTACACGATGAAGCCCGAAGACCTTGCCCGCTTTCGCAGCCTGCCCAAGCCCGAGCAAGATGCGATTGATAGCGTCGGATTGCAGCAGTGGGCGGACTGGGAGGAGAGAAA
>NZ_JBWLUZ010000118.1:0-308 GCF_057784325.1 Mesorhizobium sp. CNPSo 4689 | reverse complement strand
CACCATCTCCATGAAAATGCGCCGGAGCTTTCGATCGCGGGCGAACTCGCCCGCCGTTTTGCTGCAGTGATACGCGGCGACGATGATGCCGGCCTTGAGCGATGGATCGCCGATGCCACGAACAGTGAGCTGGCCTCCCTTGCAGCAGGATCGGCCATGACATTGAGGCTGTCCGGGCGGCAATCACCCAGCCCTGGAGCACGAGCCCGGTCGAAGGCCAGATCAACCGCCTCAAGACGATCAAGCGCCAGATGTACGGGCGCGCCGCCTATCCACTCCTCCGGAGCCGACTGCTGGCAGCCGCTTGA
>NZ_JBWLUZ010000117.1:0-321 GCF_057784325.1 Mesorhizobium sp. CNPSo 4689 | reverse complement strand
GCTCGCCTATGGTCCGGATGGAGCGCGAGCGAAGAAGACCTCCTCCTTCGCCACCACGCTCTATCCCGACGCCAATGTCGAGATCAATCCGGCGACGCCGGGAGCGGAGGTCTACACGCGCTATCCGCATCCCGACATCAAGGTGGTGGGCACGACCAAATACTTCCTGCACCGCGAGCATCTGGCCTCGGTGCGCCAGGTCACCGACATGTCTGGCGCCATCGTCGAACAGACTACCTACGCCACCTATGGCGAGAGCCTCAACACCGGCTTCCAGACACAAAAGGGCTACATCGGCGAGCGCTTCGATCCCGAGACCGG
>NZ_JBWLUZ010000116.1:0-329 GCF_057784325.1 Mesorhizobium sp. CNPSo 4689 | reverse complement strand
GCGGCGTCGTTGGTGCCGGTGATGGAGATGCTGATCACCTGGCTGGTGCCGTCCTCGGAGAAGACGGTGAAGCTGTCGGCGAGCGGATCGCCGTCATTGAGGGCATCGACCGTGGGATTGGTGTCGTCGAGCGTGTAGGTCCAGTTGCCGTCGGCATCGATGGCGAAGCTGCCATAGGTGGCGTTGCCGCTGTCGGGCTGGAAGACGTTGTCGGGATTGTCGACATCGCTTGCCGTCACCGTGCCGGTCGCCGTCACCGGCGCATCGGCGCCGTCCTCGTCGACCGCACCGGTGGTGGTGCCGGCGATGATGGCGGCGTCGTTGGTGCC
>NZ_JBWLUZ010000115.1:0-359 GCF_057784325.1 Mesorhizobium sp. CNPSo 4689 | reverse complement strand
CCCGGTGTCTCCAAGATCACCGCCCTCTCTCTGCTGGCGCACTTACCCGAGCTCGGTCAGCGTTCACCCAAGTCGATCGCAGCCCTTGCCGGTCTTGCGCCCTTCGACAATGAGAGTGGCAAGTCCAAGCACAGGAGCAAGATCACAGGCGGCCGCCCGCGCGTACGCCGCGCTCTCTACATGGCAGCGCTGGGCGCAATCCGCGCCAATGAACGCTTCAAAGCCTTCTATGCTGCACTCGCGGCTCGCTCCGGATCAAAGAAACTCGCCATCGTCGCTGTCGCCAGAAAACTTCTGATCACTCTCAACGCCATCATTCGAGACAAAACCGCATTCGCATGAACACAGTTGCCATGCCG
>NZ_JBWLUZ010000114.1:0-414 GCF_057784325.1 Mesorhizobium sp. CNPSo 4689 | reverse complement strand
CGGCGGCCCGCGCCCGGTCGATCCACGTGGCAGTAGCCTCACCCTCGGCAACGATGCGATCATCGACGATCGAAAGTCGTACTGAATCCGGCGGAGCCAGCGACGCCGTCAGCCGCTTCAACACGAACTCCGGCTCAAGGCTCTGATAGGATTGCCAGTGTGAATGAACGCGAGCGGGATCGAGCCGCGTTCCGGACAACAACGACTGCGGGTCGGCGGCAAGCGGGTCTCTCAGGCCTGCAATGTAGAATTGGCCATCGCGCACCTTTTGTTCGGCAACGATGATGCCCGGCTGGGTCCCCAGTCGCGACACATAGGCCTGCCAGCGTTCCGCCTCGCGTTCTTCGGGATCACGGACCCTGGAGATATCGAATGCCGGTCCGCCTGCCGAAAGTTGTTGGGCGGCGGCCCGCG
>NZ_JBWLUZ010000113.1:0-414 GCF_057784325.1 Mesorhizobium sp. CNPSo 4689 | reverse complement strand
CCCCCTTTTCCGGTCGCCGCCTGCTGGTGAGCGCGAACCAATGTGCTGTCGAGCATCACATAATCGTTGTCGGGATCATCGATCAGGTCGGCAAAGACACGCTCCCAAACGCCAGCCTTTGACCAGCGCCTGAAACGCTGATGCAGCGTCTTCCACTTGCCGTAGCGTTCGGGAATGTCGTGCCAATGCGCTCCCGAGCGCAGAACCCAAAGGACGCCATTCACAAACAGGCGATTGTCTATGCCGCTGCGGCCGGGATCACCTGCCTTTCCGGGCAAAAGACCTTCGATGCGCTGCCATTGCCGCTGGCTCAGTTCGTAGCGCGACACCATCCATTGTCCTCCAGATCGAATCTGGAAGCCTATGAATCATGCATCAACGCAATTTTGAATCCTGAATGTCGATTGGTCCTAG
>NZ_JBWLUZ010000112.1:0-417 GCF_057784325.1 Mesorhizobium sp. CNPSo 4689 | reverse complement strand
GAGCCGACGCGTCCGTGCGCTTGATGTGCCGCACAACTTGCCGCCTCAGCATCGCGAGCATTTCGGCGCGATATACGTCCCCGTATCTCGCAGTTTCAAGGTGGAGAGTCGCAAGCCGCATGGGCGACGATTCCAATTAGCTAGCAGTAGAATTCGCGAATCTGCCTTTCGTTCCGTTGTCCGACCTTTCGCTGTCTGGCCGGAGGGCCGCGACGAATGATCGTCCTACATATTGCTACACGGACGGATCGGCGGCTTCGGCTTGTATGGAAGTGGCTGGCGCCTAAGGGGAACGTCGGCGAGCGACGTTCGGATCGGCTTGACGGCAGCAGTGGATTGAGCGGCGGCCACACGCCTGGTGAGCAGCGCCGCCGACATTTTGGCGAGCTTCGATTTTATACCCAAGGACTCCTCCCG
>NZ_JBWLUZ010000111.1:0-535 GCF_057784325.1 Mesorhizobium sp. CNPSo 4689 | reverse complement strand
TGGCCGCACGACGAACGCGGACCCGACCACTGGTCCGCGCGTTGCGACGACAGCTCATGCGTCAAGGCAACGGTTTGTCGCGCGATGCCGATATCGCGAAGGCCTTCGCCTACGGCACCAGGCGATGGCGCGCGTTCAACCGCTTCCTCTACGATGGCCAGCTCGAGCCCGACAACCTGATCGCGGAGCGGGCCATAGGCGCAATTGGCTTTTCTCGGGCAGCTTCGCCGCGGCAGAGCGGTCAGCGTGCGGATTCCGACGTGAAGCCGGCCGCCATTCCGATCAAACACCGGCCACCATTCCGGTATGAAGCCGGCCACCATTCCAACCAAAGACCGGCCGGTTTTCGGCACTGAAGATTACCTCCTGGGTCAGCAACTTTGGCATCAATTACCTCGCGATGAACGAGGACATTTTGATGCCGGCAAAGAGAAGGCTGACCATGAGACAGTTGAGACAAATGCTTCGGCTTGCCGGAAGCGGGACCAGCTCCCGCGAGATTGCGGTCGTGCTGGGAATAGCACGCAGTACGGTG
>NZ_JBWLUZ010000012.1:0-133456 GCF_057784325.1 Mesorhizobium sp. CNPSo 4689 | reverse complement strand
GCGCTCTCCCGATCGCACAATTTGCTGACCCGCGAAAACTGGCACAGCGCCGGGTTGCTCGATGTCCTCCACGATGCACTTGAACCGTTCGGCGTCACCGATGGGCGGACCGAGCGCCTGGTGATTGCCGGCGACAACATCCGCCTCTCCGACAAAGGCCTCGCTGGCGCTTGGGATCGCCTTCAACGAACTCGCGACCAATGCGGTGAAATACGGTGCGTTTTCCAATGACAAGGGCTCGATCCGGATCGATTGGACGATCGAGCCGACCTCGGAGGGCCGCCGACTGAGAAGCCCTCTCTCCGACACCTGGAAGGCTGGAGATGCTCTGGCGGTACTGCAAAAAGCACAGCAAGCAACGGAAAGCTACTCGCTGACACCTGAAATCCCTGGCTTTCGCCCCTGAGCGGGTCCCATCTGATGCTGGACCCATCAATTCCGGCTGGTCGACGGCAGCGGCTTCAACAGAAACGGCGACCGATCGATCCCATCGGCTCTGTAACGGCTTACTGCCAGATGTTGACCGTGGCGAGCGAGCGCATTAGATGGTCGGAGACTAGCTGCTCGGCGCGCGTCGCATCGCGGGCGGCGATCGCGTCGACAATGAGCTGCAAGTCCTTGTGGGTCTGCTTCCGCACCGGCTCTGGCGCCGGCTTATCGGTGTTGCGGCCGTCGAAATGAACCGCCCGCCGCTCGTTCAAAATGCTGTTCATGATCTGCACCAGAAACTTGTTCTTCGTGCTGGCGAACATCTGCCGATGCAGCGCGTAGATGCTCTCCTTGAAATCCTCCCAACTGGGCGCGGAGACGATCTCGCCTAGGGTTCGCCGCATCTCAGAAATCTCGTCGTCGTCGACACGCGTCACGACGAGGTGCATCATCGCCGGCTCGAACAGCAGCCGACCTTCGACAATTTCGGCAAAAGAAGGGACCGCCTCATGGCTCGCGGCATTGGTCTGGTCCATTCGGCTGAAAACGTCGCGCGCATCGTCGGCCAGAAAAGTGCCGCTGCCGACCCGCCGGTGCACAAGCCCCTGCCGTTCCATCATGGCTAGAGCGCTGCGGACGGCGGTGCGGCTGGTCCCGAGCTGTTGGGCGAGCTCGCGCTCGTTGGGCAGTTTTGCACCGGGGACCATGAGGCCATCCTTGATGCCGCGCAGCAGCGAACGGTAGATGAGCGACGGCGTCGCCCGGTCGTTGGTGGTTATCGCCGTCAGTTCCGGCGATGCTGCGGAGTACGCCATCGAAGGTCAGGTCCCGTGAAACTCTTGGCAAGAAGCAGAATCAGTCAACACAAGTCAACCATTCGTGCGCAATCTGGAGCAATCAGCACTCGACATCAACGCGCAGGCCCGCTTCAACCGATGCAGACAGACGCTCGGCATAGATCAACGCATGACGCAGGCCGAAAGAGCCAAGCCCGATCACACCGACCTCGAGGCGCTGGATTATTTGGGCGATTCCGGAATCCGCCAGCCACGAAAATCCTCGATGAAGGCGCAGAGCGCGCCGACGACGGCTTCGAAGAAGGCCGAACCCGCCTCCGGGCTGGCGAGGAGAGGGTCGCCGAGCGTGCCCTTTGACGAGAGGTCCGCAAAATCATGATAGGTGCGGATCGCAGATGACCCCAAGAGATCGGTCGTCAGATACGGCGATCCAGGATCCGGATAGGTCGCGTCGGCCTTTTCGATCCTCACCAGATCGGGGCGCAGATGCTGGACCATCGCGGTCTCGAATTCGCAGGCATGGCCCATGCCGCCGGGCTCCGATCGCCTCAGTTTCGCGATCGCCTGACGTGCCAGATGGAAATAGGTGAGTGCGGCGATCCTGGCGGCCCCGTAGTGCCGATATCCGAGCGTGGACGCCAACAGATCGATGACGCCGGCATTTCCGCCGTGGCCGTTGACGATCAGGATGCGGCGGAAACCGTGCTGCACCAACGAGGCGACGACGTCCTCCGCCACCGCGATCAGCGTTTCAGCCCTCAACGTGACACTGCCGGGGAAACGCATGTGGTGCACCGAGAAGCCAAACCAGGGTGGCGGCAGCACCACGGCGTCGCGGGCTCGTTCCGCCGCCGCCAAGGAAACGGCATGGGCGAGCATGGTGTCGGTACCGAGTGGCATATGATTGCCGTGCTGCTCGACCGAGCCCAACGGCAGCATGACCACGGTGCGCTCCCGATCAAGCGATGCGACATCCGGAGAGCTCAGTTCTTCCCACCGCATTTGATCCATCTCCTAAAGTCGGACGGCGCATCATCGAAAATCCTGGCGCGCTTACGTCTCCAAAAGCCATTCAAATAGGTTGCAATTGATCCTGATCGGTTCATATTGTCCAACCACTGAGCCCTGAGTCAACGACCATTTGATGGTTGCGCCGGCGGATAAAGGCTCGAAGGTGCGCCGAGGCGAAGGGAGGAGTCTCGATGAAACTCTGTAAGCTGTTGACCGCTGCAGTGCTGGCTTCCAGCGCTTTCTTGACGAATCCGACCCTGGCCGAGGACATCACGCTGGAGTTCGTGGTCTGGAACTATTCCCTTGAAACCATTCAGGACAACGTCAAGAAGTTCGAGGCAGCCAATCCGGGTATCAAGGTAAAGGTCACCGACTACACCTGGCCGGACTATCAGGACAGCCTTGTCCTGCGCTTTCGTGGCGGTACACCCACCGACGTAATCTATGGCGGTCAGGATTGGTTGCCAGCCTGGGCCGCAGGCGGATTCGTGGCGCCGCTGGACGACATCGCGCCGGCAGGCGCGGTGGACGACCTGAAGAAGGACATTGCCGGCTTTGCGTTGAGCGACATGACCTACAAGGGCAAGCTCTACGGCCTTCCCTATTACGCCGATACGATCTCCTTCATCTATAACAAGAAGATCCTTGAGGATAAGGGCATCGCCGCGCCCAAGACCTGGGAGGAGGTAACCGCGGCTGCCGAAGAGCTCAAGGCTGGCGGCATGGAGCATCCGATTTCCTATGAATACAATCAGGAGCTCCCGAACTTCTTCGACGCCTTCGTGGCGCAGGCCTATGGCCGCGGCGCGCAACTCTTCGATGCCGAGCAGAAGGCCGCTTTCGACAATCCAGAGAACGGCGCCTACAAGCAACTGCAGTGGCTTGCCGACGCCTTCTCCAAGGGGCTGGTACAGCCAGAAACGCATGAGTCGAAGATCATCCTCGCGATGAACACCGGCCAGCACGCCTTCACCGTCGTCTTCAACTATGTGCTGGCGGCGATGAACAACGCGGCCGACCAGCCGCTCGCTGGCCAGTTCGCTCTGGCGCCTATGCCGGGTGAGGCGCACACCACGCTCGGCTTCTCGAAATTCTATGCGGTGACGGCGAAGACGGCGGCCGATCCGGCACGCGCCGAAGCCGCCTGGAAGTTCATCAACTTCATGGCCGGCAAGCCCTATACGGTCGCCAAGCGCTGGGCCGCAGAGAAGGGCCTCGGCTTCGGGCAGCTTCCGCTGTTCGAGGACCAATCGGTCATTGAAGCCTGGGGCAAATGGATCGACGTGCCGACGCTGAAGCAGCAGGTCGCGACGGCGCGGGCGGGGACCTGGACGGAGTGGGGCTCGCAATGGTCGGCCTATTTCCGCCCGCTGCTCGCCAAGGCCATGGTCGGCGAAGCTCCCGTAGAGCAGGTCATGAAGGACGGCGCGGAGCGCTGGAACCAGATGCGGGAACAGTTCGCCAGCCGCTAGGTCCGCGATAAAAGCGGCGAGTTGCCCGGCCGCTCGCCGTCCAACTGAAAAGCGGACCTGCCCATGTGGACCACGCAACGCTTTCCGGCCATCTGGCTCCTGCCGGCGCTGCTGCCGGTCGCGCTGATGACGATCTATCCGATCGCCTATGTGCTGTGGACCAGCATGCATTCGGTGCTGCTGCTTTTCCCCGACACGCCGTTTACGGGCATCGACAACTATGTCCGCGTGGTCAAGAGCGGTTATTTCCTCGATGCGCTTTACAATTCCCTGCTCTTCACCGCGATTGCCGCCCCCCTGGTAGTGGTGCTCGGCACCTTGACCGCCCTGTTCCTCCAGCGCCGGTTCTTCGGCTCGAAGATCGTCCGCTCGATCGTGCTCCTGCCCTGGGTGCTGCCTGGGGCAATCAGCGCGGTGCTGTGGATCTGGGTGTTCCATCCCAGTTTCGGCGTGCTCAACGGCACGCTGCGCGCGATGGGGGCGATCGACGGCTCCATTCCCTGGCTTACCTCGCCGAAGCTCGCGCTGATCTCAGTCGTGGTGGCGCATGTCTGGACTCAGATCCCCTTCGCCGTGGTGCTCATCATGGCGGCGCTTTCGGCCATCAATTCCGAGACCCTTGAAGCCGCAGCGATCGATTGCCGCAGTCCGGTCAGGCGTTTCCGCCATGTGATTTTTCCCGAGATCAAGTCGATGTTCGTCGTGCTTTTGATCTACAATGCCCTGGCGGCCTTCACGACCTACGACCTCGTCTACGCCATGACCGGCGGCGGGCCCGGCACGGCCACCACGCTGCTCTCCTTCCAGATCTGGAAGGAAAGCTTCTCGATGTACGACTTCGGCACGGGCTCGGCGGTCGCCTTCATCGTCGTGGCGATCTCCGCAGTGATGATCCTGGCGATCACCCGCGCGTTGCCGTCCGACCTGTTCGAGGGCGACTGAGATGCCAGGCCACCGCAATCCGCTGCTCACCTTCCTCTTCGCTGCGCTGATCCTGCTCTTCACCGGTGGGCCGGTGGCGCTTGCGCTCTATGGCAGCCTGGTACCGGACCGCATTCTGCTCGACCCCAACCGCAGCGTTCTTTCCGAGGGACCGAGCCTCGAAAGCTATCGCTATATCTTCACCGGCGAGTTGCCGGCATCCTACCGGCAGGCAAGCGCCAACCGCGCGATGATCTCGGACGCCGCGCGCCAGGTGCCGCAGAGCCTTGTCAATTCTTCGATCATTGCGTTGAGCGCAATGCTGCTCAACATGCTCCTCGGCGCACCTGCAGCCTTCATCTACGCGCGCCATGCATTTCCCGGAAAGAAGCTCAGCTTCATGTTCCTGATCCTGTCGCCGCTGGTTCCGGCGATAGCGCTGGTGACCCCGATCTACATGATGCTCGAGGGCCTGGGGCTGACCGGAACCCGGATCGGGATCATACTCGTCCACACGGCCAAGGCCCTGCCCTTCACCGTGCTGATCCTCTCCGTCTTCTTCCGCAAGATGCCGCAGGAGCTGTTCGAGGCTGCAGTCCTCGACCATTGCAGTCGTCTGCAGGCCTTCCTGCGCGTCGCGTTGCCGCTCGCCTTGCCGTCGATCGGCGCGACCGGCCTGTTTGCCTTCATGCTCTCCTATTCCGAATTCATGTTCTCCATGGTCTTGTCCGGCGACGCCGCCACCCGGCCGGTATCGGTGGTGATGGCTGCCCTGGCGCGCAACACCGATGTCTCGTGGAGCCTGCTCAACACGGCAATCTTCATCGCAATCGTTCCGACCCTGGTGCTGGTCGTCCTCGTATGGCGCTTTGTCGTCGAAGGCCTGCTCAACGGCTCGGTCAAGGGATAGCATCATGGACGAGACAATCGGTAACGAAGCGCTGCATCCGCTGAAGAGCCGCCCGCGCGGCGCGACCCAGCATGTAACCGCCGGGCCCTACTCGCCGGTGCTGCAGGTGGACGCCCGTCATCTCGTCGTCATTTCCGGCCAGGTCGCCGTCGATATGGACGGCAATGTCGTGGGCGATACGATCGAGGAGCAGGCCGCCGCGACGCTGCAGAACTGCGAAAGGCAGCTGGGCACCGCTGATTGCGGGCTGCGCGACGTCTTCAAGGTCAACGTCTATCTCGCCGACCTTCGCCATTGGGCGCGCTTCAACGCCCCCTGCGAGAAGGTAATTGTAGAGCCCCTGTCCGTGCGCACTGCCGTGCGGTCCGCTCTTCTCCCAGGCTTCCTGGTGGAGATCGAAATGTGGGCCGTCGCTGCGAAGGGGTCGTGACTTGGCGTCCGTCGAACTGAAGAACGTCTCGAAGACTTTTGGCCGTGTCGAGGCCGTGCGCGACGTGTCGCTGACCGTGCACGACCGCGAGTTCGTCGTCTTCGTCGGCCCCTCGGGCTGCGGCAAGTCGACTTTGCTCCGGATGATCGCCGGGCTGGAATCCGTCAGTTCGGGGGAGCTCAGCATTGGCGGCAAGCCGATGAACGCGGTTGCGGCGGCCGACCGAGGCATCGCCATGGTGTTCCAGTCCTACGCGCTGTACCCACATATGAGCGTGGCCGAGAATATGGGCTTTGCCCTGAAGATGCTTGGCACGGACAAGGCCGAGATCGACCGGAAGGTCGCGGAGACGGCGGCCATATTGCAGATCGAAGAGCTTCTTGCGCGCCGGCCGCGAGAGCTCTCCGGTGGCCAGCGGCAGCGGGTCGCGATCGGCCGCGCGATCGTGCGCAAGCCCGACGTCTTTCTCTTTGACGAGCCGCTGTCCAATCTCGATGCCGATCTGCGTGCGCAGATGCGTGTCGAGATGGCTCGGCTCCACAGGCAGCTCCAGACGACCATGATTTACGTGACACATGACCAGGTCGAGGCCATGACGCTGGCGGAGCGCATCGTTATCCTGGACAAGGGCCGGGTCGTCCAGGAAGGCGCGCCGCTCGATCTCCATGAGCGGCCGGCCAACCGTTTTGTTGCCGGCTTTCTCGGCCAGCCGAAGATGAACTTCCTGCCAGTCGACGTGGAACGGGCGAGCGACGGCGCCGGCTTTCGACTTACCGCGAACGGCCAGCTGCTCTTTTCCATTCGCGAACGCTTGCGCCTCCGGTCAGGCGAGGTTGCGGAGATCGGCGTGCGTCCCAACGCCATTTCGCTCGTCGACAATGAGGGCATCGCGGCGGAGACCGTCCTCGTCGAGCGGCTCGGCGGCACTAGCTTGCTCTATCTCAAGGTCGACGGCCTGCCCCAGCTCGTGACTGTGGAACTGCAAGGCAAACCGCCGATAACGATCGGCTCGTCTGTACGCTTCCGCTTCGACCCGGCCGACGCTCATGTTTTCGACGGTCAGGGGCGTAGCTGTAGGCTCTAGAAGATAATCGTACAGACAGCTCTTTCGGCTTTGCTCCAGATCGTCCGGCCGAGCTTCGTCAGCGGCGTCGCTATCCAGCCCCACGCGAGGGCGTAGATCCTGATTCCGTCCGGAGCTTAGGCCATCTCGAGTGACCTGGTCAGCGGTGTTATACCCCACCGGACCACGGAGGGTCCGCGGCCCGGCCCGTCGCTCAGTGCTTGAATTGAGCGACGTTATCCTTGGTGAGGCGCATCACGCCAGTCTCGACCTTTTCCGGCAAGGGGTTGACGCCGGCCGCCTTGTAGTCCGGCACGACCTTCATCCCGTCAGTGTTCAGCCAATGAAGCAGATGCACGGCGAGAAACGCTTCGACATAGGATTTTTGAACGACGGCACCGACGATGGTTCCGTCCTCGATGTAGGGAAGCATGTCGTCGTTCCGGTCCATGGCGACAATCTTGACCTGGCCTTGGCGGCCGGTCTCATTCACCGCAATGGCAGCACCTTTGCCGCTGTCGCCGTCGGTGCCGCCGATACCGACCACGTCAGGGTGAGCAAGAAGTGACTGGCTGTAGGCCGTGGGGGCATAAGACGGGTCCGCCTTGTCGTTGACCACATCGACCACTTCGATTTCAGGCGCGGATTCCTTGAAGTAGGCCTTGTAGCCTTCGACCCGCTCCAGAACCGAAGGCGCGGGGAACGAACCCAGGATCACCTTGCCTTTGCCGCCGATCGCCTCGGCAAGCATCTTGCCCCCGACCTTGCCGGCTTCGAGGTTCGAGATGCCGAGATACACGGCGCGTTTGGTGCCCGGCGCGTCGCCGATGATCATAGCGACCGGAATTCCGGCATCGACGGCGCGGTCGATTCCGCCCGCGAGTGCTGCGGCGTCGCCGGGAAAGATCAGGAGGCCGGCCGGCTTCCGCGCGATCAGCTCATCGAGTTGCCGTGCCTGGGCGGCGGTGTCGAAGTCGAGCGGGCCGGTAAAGCTAGTCTTGATGTTCAGCGATTTGGCGGCGTCTTCGAGGGCTTTGCGGTGGTCGACCCAGAACGGCACCTGCGTGACGCAGGAGAGAAACACGTATTCCATGCCCTCGCCCTGGGCGAGCGCTTCATCGCTGAATTGGGGTACGAGGCCGAGCCCCGTCCCGGCGAGGCCAATGCCGCCGAGCTTCATCAGGCTGCGGCGGTCGAGATCGAGTGTCGTCATCACTTTCCTCCCTTCTTCGATTGGAGCCCAATGGGCCCTTGGCTTACCCGTCGCCGCGGCGCACCAGCATGTCGAGCGCAACGGCCAGGACAAGAACGGCGCCGGTGACGATCATCTGCCAGTAGATCGACACGGCGAGCATGGTCATGGCGTTGTTGATCAAGGCGACGAAGATGACGCCGAGAAACGCGCCCAGGACGGTGCCCTCCCCGCCGCGCAGACTTGCGCCGCCGATCACGGCGGCTGCGAGCACCTGCAATTCGAGCGCGTTGCCGGCAGTAGGCGTACCGCTCATCAGCCGCGAGGCGAGGAGGATGCCGGCAAGCGCGGCGAGCAGTCCGCTCAGCATGTAGGCGAGTGTGCGGACGCGATCGACGGCCAAACCCGAGAGACGCGCCGCCTTCTCGTTCGCGCCAATGTAGTAGAGTTGCCGGAAGAAGCTTCCATGCCGCATGGCGAGGTCAAAGACGACCACCAGTGCGAGCGCAACCCAAAGAAGAAACGGCAGGCCGAGAATCTCGGCGCGGCCGGCCCACCCGAAGGCCGGCGGTAGATTGCTGAGCGAGAATCCTTCGGTCAGCACCAAGGCGATCCCGCGGGCGATCGACATCGAGCCGAGAGTGGCGACCAGGGGATTGACACCGATCCTGGTGACGACGATGCCGTTGGCAAGGCCGATGATGACGCCAAGAGCAAGCGCACCAAGAATCGCCAGCGGGATGGAGGCGCCGCTTAACAGAAGAAGCGCCGTCACGGTGCTCGCTAGCGCCAGCACGGAGCCGACCGAGAGGTCGAATCCACCAGAGACCAGGAGCACCGTCATGCCCACGGCGATGATCACGGTCGGCGCCATGCCGATGGCTATCGCACGGAAGTTCGCCAGCGACAGGAAGACCGGCGAAGCCAGCGACATTCCGACGATGATCGCAACGATAAGAACCAGGAGCGTCAACTCGCGCGTCTCGACGAAGCGCCGAAGGACACGGCTGCCGACACGCGAAGGCCACCGACCGACCTCGTCGACGCTCATCAGGCCGCCTCCCCTTCGCGTTTGTGACCGATGCCGGAGGCAAGAGCCATTACGCGCTCTTCCGTTGCCAAACGTGTCGGGAGATCGCCGACGATCTGTCCCTCTCGCATGACGACGATCCGATCGGAGATGGTGAAGAGCTCCGGGAGGTCAGAGGAGATCAAGAGAATCGCCTTACCGGCAGCAGCGAGGCGGCGGATTTCCTTGTGGATCTCCCTTTTCGCTTCGACGTCGACGCCCTTGGTCGGCTCGTCAATCACGACGATCGCCGGGTCGCTCGCAAGCCACTTCGACAGCATCAGTTTCTGCTGGTTGCCGCCGCTGAGTTTTCCAGCCGCCGCCGCAAGGCTCGGCACTCGTATCCGGAAGCGTTCGACCGCCCTACCCGCCGCCGCCGTCGCCGCCGCCCTCTCAATCCAACCGAGCCGCGCGAACCGACGAAGCGCAGTCACGACGAAATTATCGGTGACCGACATCGACAGGAACAGGCCTTCCGCTTTGCGATCGTCCGGCACATAGGCGATGCCGCGGGCCATCGCGTCGCGGAGACCACGCAGGCGCGTCGGACGGCCCTTGATCTCGATCGCAGTTCCTCCAGACGGCTGCCGCAGGCCGACGAGGCTGCGTGCAAGCTCGCTGCGGCGCGATCCCATCAAGCCCGCGAGACCGACGACCTCACCGAACCGTATTTCAAGCTCGAGATGTCGAGATTTGCCCATGGCTCCGTTGCCACGGACTGCAAGCGCCACCGGACCCGGCACGAGCGCCGACTCGGCTGCGAAGATTTCGAGGTTCCGGCCGACCATGGCGCGCACGACGTCGTCAATGGAAGTCTCCGGCACCGCGCGCGTGGTCATCCTTCGGCCAT
The DNA here is from genome assembly GCF_057784325.1 of Mesorhizobium sp. CNPSo 4689. Taxonomy (NCBI): domain Bacteria; kingdom Pseudomonadati; phylum Pseudomonadota; class Alphaproteobacteria; order Hyphomicrobiales; family Phyllobacteriaceae; genus Mesorhizobium; species Mesorhizobium sp. CNPSo 4689. The sequence continues at coordinate 123,312 of NZ_JBWLUZ010000012.1, read as the reverse complement.
CGCGCAGCACGGTGACGCGGTCGGCGATCCGGAAGACCTCGGCCATGTGATGGCTCACATAGACGATGCCGATGCCCCGGGTCTTAAGCCGAGTGATGATGTCAAACAGCGCTGCGACCTCATCGGAGGTGAGCGCCGAGGTGGGCTCGTCGAGGAGAAGGATGCGAGCGTCGAGCGACAGTGCCTTGGCAATCTCGACAAGCTGGCGCGTACCCGCGGGCAAGCGGTCAACCGGGCGACCGACATCGATTTCGATGCCGAAGGGGGAAAGGATCTGCCGGGTCCGCTGCCGGAGCTCGCTCCAGCGTATGACCCCGCAGGCCGTCGGAGCTCGGCCGACAAAGACGTTCTCGGCGACCGTTAGGGCACCGGCGAGACTAAGCTCCTGGAAGACTGTGCTGATGCCGAGCGCCTGCGCTTTGGATGGGTCGTTAATGGTGACCGCCCGCCCGTCTATGTTGATCGTACCCTTGTCGGGCGCGACCACACCGGAGAGGATGGCGAGGAGTGTCGATTTCCCGGCACCATTTTCGCCGACAAGCGCATGCACCTCGCCCTGCCTCAGATCGAAATCGACGTCGTCAAGGGCCCGCGTCGTGCCGTACCACTTCGTGATGCCGCTGAGCTCGAGGAGCGGTGCCGCCATCAGCTCGCCTCCGGAATTCCTTTGTCCGCGGCGGCAATGTCCTCGATTCCGTTGGAATAGGTCTCGCGCGTCCGTCCGATATGGATATCCAGAACCGCTATCGTTGCGTCTGCGTCGCCACGCCGGATGGTGTCGAGCATCTGTCGATGCTCCTGGAACGACAGCTTCGTGTGTAGCGGCTTGCCGGCAAGGTGGGTCCGGAGCGCAGCGATCTTGCCGACATAGCGCGCATAGCTGTCGCGGAGATAGCTATTGCCGCAGTGCTCGAAGAAGGCCGCGTGATAGCGGGTGTCCAGGGACAGATAGAGCCGCCGGTCGCCCTGCCGCTGCGCGGCTGCCATGCCGCGCACGATGTCTTCAAGCTCCGCCGCGAAGCCATCGGGGCCGCGCGCGATGGCGAGCCTCAGCGCCGCCGTTTCTACCGCACTCCGGAATTCACAGATCTGATGAACCTCGCGAGCGCTCAGCGTGAAGACGAAGGCGCCGCGCTGCGGATAGATCAGCACCAGGCCCTCGGCGCGGAGCTGGGCGAGCGCCTCTCTGACGGGAGTCTTCGACACGCCGAGATCGTCGGCGAGCTGACGTTCAGAGAGAGGCTGACCCAACGTGAGGTCACCGTGGACGATCGACTCGCGGAGCTGGTGGAGCACGGTTTCCGCAAGCGATTTGGGTCGCTTGATCCTGGCGACGGGAAGCCGGCCGCTGATTTTGGTATTGCCTGCCATCTGCAAGGTGATATACCAGACACCAGAAAGTTCGGCAACAAGAAGCGGCTTCGCTGACGGCCCGTTACGAAGCCAAGGTACGTGCTCCGGGGAGGAGACATGGACAGAGCCGAGCTCGCGCTCGACTGCCGTAACCTGCACGGCGAGGGAATTCTGTGGAACCACCATGACCGCCGGGTCTGGTGGACGGACATCCACGGGAAGCGTCTGTGGTGGCTCGAACCCTCATCAGGTGCTTCGGGTTCAATCGCCATGGCGGACCGCGTCTGCTGCTTCGCGCCCCGCGAGAAAGGCGGTTTCATTCTCGCCCTCGCAAAGGAGGTGGCGTTCTTCGACCCCGGCACCGGCGAACTCGCGACGATCCATCGCTTCGAGCCCGACAAACTGGCGACGCGCCTCAATGACGGCCGCACGGATCGCCAGGGCCGATTCATCGCTGGCGGAATGAACGAGGGTTCCGGACCGGAAAAGTCGACCGTGTTGCGGATCGATCCCGACGAATCGGTAACGACGATCATTACCGGCGTTGGCTGCGCCAACTCGACCTGTTTCTCGCCCGACGGGCGCCGCATGTATTTCGCCGACACCTCCGTCGGAACCATCTGGGTCTATGACTACGATCCGGGCACCGGGGTTCCAGGCAACCGACAAGTCCTCAACGATTTCAAGGGAGAGCCGGGCATTCCGGACGGCTCGTGCGTCGACGCTGAAGGCGCCGTGTGGAATGCCGAATGGGAAGGCCGGCGAGTCGTCCGCATCCTGCCCGACGGGAGCATCGACCGGGTGGTCGAGGTGCCGGTGTTAAAGCCGACCTGCTGCGCTTTCGGCGGGCCTGAACTCGAGACTCTCTACATCACCACATCGCGACTGGAGGCGACGCGGGAGCAGATCGCCGCCGAGCCGACGGCCGGCTCTCTCTTCGCTTTCAAACCCGGCGTGCGCGGCGTCGTGGACGCGCCGTTCGCCGGATAGAACCCGTCAAGCGTCCAAGGGAGGAAAGACATGAGCTTCAGCTTTCGATCGTTGATCGCGATAGCAGCGACAAGCGCGGTCGTAGTACTCACGGCGACCGGTATTGCCCTCGCCATCGACTACGCCGCACCGCAACCGCTTCAACCGGGCGCACAGGCGCCGATCACCAAGGGCGCCGGCAAGGACAAGATCCGCATCGCCTACATGCCGCCGGCGACCGAGTTCAACTACTACATCGCCATCGGCGAGGGCCTCAAAGCCGCAGCGGCCGAGAAGGGCAATGTTGAGACCTTCATGCTCGCCCCGCAAAGCGGCGCCGACATCAACGGCCAGATGGGCATGATCCAGGACGTGATCACCCAGGGCGTCGACGCCATCGTCCTGTCGACCCATGACGAGGCGGCCGCCGCTCCGCTCGTCAAGCAGGCCGTCGACAAAGGCATCTCCGTCGTCATCGTCAACTCCGACATCGCCAATTTTCCGACCCCGGTCCATGCCGTGGTCGGCTATTCGCAACGCAAAGGCACGCACAAGATCGGCGAATACCTCCTTGAGAGGCTCGGCGATAAATCGGTCAAAGCCGCGGTCATCGAAGGCCAGCCCGGCTATCATTCGACAGAGCGCGTCGGCGGCTTCCTCGACGCCGTCAAGGGCAAGCCGAATGTGGATATTGTTGCGAGCATTCCCGGCGGCTGGAATGTTGAGGGTGGCAACACCGCCGGCATGGACCTGCTCCAGGGTCATCCGGACGTCGACGTCATCTTTGCTGCGAACGACTACATGATCATGGGTGCCCAACTCGCCGCTAAGTCGCTCGGTCGAAACGACTTGATGCTGCTTGGCAATGATGGCGACACCGCCGCTCTCGAGGAGATCAGCAAAGGCACGGTCACCGCGACTGTCAACACGACACCATTCGTCATGGGCCAGATTGCGTTGCAGGTCGCGATCGACGTGCTCGACGGCAATTTCGCAGGAGGGTTTGTCGAAACACCGACAACGATTGTCGACAAGGCCAATGTGCTGCCGGTTCTGCAGGCGCCCGACAAGCTCTATCCGAAGCCGTCGATGCAGTATTGAGACGAACTTATGTTCCTTAAGCAGCACCTCCCTCGCTCGGCCGGACCACCCGGTCGGGCGAAGCAAGGATCGCGTGGAGAACTATGGAAGAGAGCGTTCCCGTCTGGGAGCTGAGGAACGTGACCAAGCGTTTCCCCGGCGTTGTGGCGAACGATTCCGTGTCGCTCAGCCTCGTTGCCGGGCGGATTCACGGCTTGCTCGGCGAGAATGGCTGCGGCAAGTCCACGCTTGTCAAGGTTCTGTGCGGGGTGCATCAGCCCGATTCGGGCGAGATCCTGTGTGCGGGCCGGCCGGTCGTGCTTTCCGACCCGATCGCCGCGCGGCGCGCAGGGATCGCCACGGTCTTTCAGGAGTTCTCGCTCGTCCAAACGCTATCGGTCGCGGAGAACATCTATCTCGGCCGGCTTCCGCGAAACCGATGGCGGATAGACTGGCCGGCAATGCGCGAGGGAGCCCGGCGCGTGCTTGGCCGCATCCACGTCGCGATCGACCCGGACGCGATCGTGGGCGAACTCTCAACCGCCGGCCAGCAACTCGTGGAGATCGCCAAGGCGATCGCGGCCAACGCCTCGATGATCATTCTCGACGAGCCGACCACCGCCCTCGGCCCCGACGAGATCGCCGAGCTTCATCGCCTTCTCCTGCGCCTCAAGGACGATGGCAGGATCATCCTCTACATCTCGCATCGCCTAGACGAGGTCGTTGAACTGGTCGACGAAGCAACGATCCTCAAGGATGGGCGCGTGGTATCGAACGCAGCGGAAACGCCGGTCGAGATCAGGGCCATTGTCCGTAAGATGGTCGGCCGCGTCGACGAACACTTTCCCAAGGCGGCGAATGCCACGGGTGACGCCCTCCTCGACGTGCGCTCCATCCACACGAGCAACCGCGTCGCCGGCGCTACCTTTACGGTTGGCCGCGGCGAGGTCTTCGGCCTTGGCGGCGTGCTCGGCTCCGGCCGCACTGAAATCGCCCGCGCCCTGTTCGGGGTCGATGTGCTTCGGCAAGGCGAAATCCGGCTCCGCGGCAAATCGCTCGAGCTTCTGTCCTCGCGCGACGCGATCGCCGCCGGGATCGCGCTTGTGCCGGAGAATCGAAAATCCGACGGGCTCTTCTTCAATTTCCACGGGCTTGAGAACATCTCGATCGCCGGGCTCGGCCGGATCACGCACGGAGCCATGCTCGACCACGCCCGCGAACGACGCCTTGCCCACGGCCTGATCCGGAGCCTCAGAATCACGCCTACTGCCGAGACGGCGCTGGTCGGCGAGCTTTCCGGCGGCAACCAGCAGAAGATCGTGATTGCCCGGTGGCTGTTCGCGGAGGCCGAGCTTTTCGTTCTCGACGAGCCGACCCAGGGTATCGATGTCGGGGCCAAGATCGCCGTCTATCAGCTCATCAACGAGCTTACAGCCGCCGGCAAGGGCGTCATCCTGATCAGCTCCGACTATGACGAGCTGCTCGCGATGAGCGACCGGATCGGCATTGTAAGCCGCGGAAGGATCGTCGCAATCCGCGATGCCAGGAGCCTCGACAAGGCCGACCTGGTCAAGGCCTCCGCCGACCAGGAGGAGCTTGCCGCATGAAGCGGATGGTGAGCAACCAGATCGTCGGTCCGCTTGCTGCCCTTCTCCTGGTGGCTGTCGTCGTCGCGCTCACCACCAACCGCTTTCTCGATGTCGGCAATCTGTCCAACCTCATTCTGCAGGTGAGCATCGTCGCAATCGTTGCGATCGGCTCGACCATCGTGATCTTCACCGGCGGCATCGACCTTTCCCCCGGTTCGGCCATCGCATTGATGACTATGGTTTTCGCCATGGCGATCAAATTCGGGGACGTGCCGCTGCCGTTCGCGATTCTGTTCGTCCTCCTGATCGGCGTGCTCCTTGGCGCCGTGAACGGCGTCCTCACCGCCTACCTTCGTATCCCGTCGTTCATCACCACGCTCGCGGCGCTCTCGGCGTTCCGCGGCATCGCCTTCATGTTCAACAACGGTTCGCCGGTATTCTCCGTGCACCCGAAGCTCGAGCCGATCTTCTACGGTTCTCTTCTCGGGGTGCCGCTGCCGCTCTTCTACGTCGTCGGCCTTTACGCACTCGCCTTCTTCGTCATGCGCTACACCGCCTTCGGCCGCACGATCTACGCGGTCGGCGGCAACCCGCAGGCCGCGGCGCTCTCCGGGCTCAATGTCGCCCGCACGCGCTTCCTTGCCTTCGTCATTGCCGGTGCGATGGCGGCGGTCGGAGCCGTGCTCATGGCCGCACGGCTCAATTCCGGCTCGCCCAATTATGGCGTTGGGATGGAGCTCTCGGCGATCGCCGCCGCAGTGATCGGCGGCGCAAGTCTCGCCGGCGGTCGCGGCCAGATCGTGAGCACCGTGATCGGCGCGCTTACCATCGTCATCGTCCAGAACGCGCTCAACCTCAACGCCGTGCCGGCGTCGGCCCAGAACGTCATCATCGGCGCCATCATCGTGACCGCGGTCGGCGTCGACATGTGGCGCGGCGAGATCGGTCGCGCACTCGCCTTCATCGTCGGCCCGCTCACCTTGCCAAGACAAAAAGGAAAGGTAGATCAATGACCGCCATAACCTTTTCCCACATCGGCATCACCGTGCCCGACCTCGAAAGAGCAGTCGAGTTCTACTCGATGGCCTTCGACTGTTATGTGATCATGGGGCCGACCAAGGTCAGCCAGGACGACAGCGCTATCGGCCAGATGTGCGACGACGTCTTCGGAGCCGGCTGGGGAAGTTTCCGGATCGCTCACCTCTCGACCGGCGACGGCATCGGCATCGAGCTCTTCGAGTTCCCCAAAACTCGCCCTGAGAAGCGGCCCTTCGAATACTGGCGTCCGGGCATCTTCCACATCTGCCTGCAGGACCAGCATCTCGAAGAGCGCGTCAAGCGCATCGAGGCCCTCGGCGGCCGCCAGCGGATGAGCCAGGTCCGCTACTACTATCCGGGCGAAAAGCCTTACCGCATGGTCTATTGCGAGGATCCCTTCGGCAATATCATCGAGCTCTACAGTCACTCCTATGAGCTCACTTATTCGGCCGGCGCCTACGTCTGAAGCGCAGGAGAGACGCGGCATGGCGGAACACCCCAAGGTCGTCATCACCGACTACGACTACGGCAATCTGGATATCGAACGGGCCGTGCTGGAGGCAGTCGGGGCGCGCGTCGTAGGGCTCCAGGCCAAGTCGGAGGAGGAACTGGCTGCCGAGGCGATCGACTGCGACGCGATGATGAACCAGTATGCCCGCATCGGCGCGAAGACCATCGAACGCATGCAGCGCTGCCGGGTGATCGCCCGCTACGGCATCGGTGTCGACATAGTCGATGTCGACGCGGCGACCGCCAAGGGCATTCTTGTCACCAATGTCCGCGACTATTGCACCGACGAGGTCGCCGACCATGCGATCGGGCTGTGGCTCGCGCTCGCCCGCAAGCTTTTCCAATACAACGCCGCGACCCATGAAGGGATCTGGCGTTGGCAGACCGGGCAACCGATCCATCGGTTTAAGGGACGCACAATGGGCATCGTCTCCTTCGGCAAGATCGGCCAGGCGATTGCCGAGCGCGCCAAAGGCTTCGGCGTCGATATCCTTGTTTATGATCCTTACATCGAGAAGGGCGTCGCCGAGGCGAAAGGCGCGCGCCGCGTCGGCAAGGCAGAGATTCTCCAAAACTCCGACTATCTGATGATGCAGGTGCCGATAACCCCCGAGACCCGGCATTTCCTGGGCGCGGCGGAATTCCGCCAGGTGAAGAAGGGGGCAATTATAGTGAATACCGGCCGCGGTCCAACCATCGACAACCGCGCGCTTTATCGGGCGCTGACCGAAGGCCGCATCGCCGGCGCCGGCTTGGATGATCCTGAAGAGGAGCCGGCCAAGCTCGCCAATTGGAACCCAAGCGGCAATCCGCTGTTCTCGCTTGCCAACGTCATCGTGACACCCCACACGGCGTACTATTCCGAAGAGTCGATCCGGGTTGCCCGCGAAACCGCCGCGTCAGAAGTCGCGCGCGTGCTGACCGGCGGCATGCCGCTCAACCCGGTTAACGCAGTAGAGCTGACGCGAACGCCGGCTCGAAGATAAGGGAGGTCGTGCGATGCTCAAGGTTTTCAACGATTTCGAGCGGCAGCCGGCGCTGCTTGCAAAATTCGATGAGGTCGCCAAATGCTACAGCGCCTCATGCGTCTTTGCCGATGCTCAATACCGTCAGGGCGTGATGGATTCGGAGATCAAGCCGGCGTTTCCGGCGAGAATCGTCGGCCAGGCCCTCACGGTCCAGCTCTCTTCCGGAGACCTCGTTGACCCGCTCAGGGCAATCGAGATGGGCAGGGATGGTGACATCATCGTCGTCGACGCGGGCGGCGACCGGCAAACCTCGGTGTGCGGCGGGCTGATGGGCGGGCTCGCAAGGAACCGCGGCATTCGCGGCATGATCATCGATGGCTCCGGCCGCGATATCGACGAGCTTGAGGCGATCGGCTGGCCGATCTGGACCCGCGCCATCACGGCGCGAGGCACGCACACAATGTATTCAGGCAGAAAGGATGAGCTCTCGATCAACGTGCCAATTCAATGCGGCGGCGTACCTATCAATCCCGGCGATTTCGTGGTCGCCGACACGATCGGCGTGACCGTCGTGCCGGTAGCCAGCGCCGAAACGGTCGTGGAGCTCGCGCGCGAACAGGCAGCACGCGAACAGAAGACCCGCGAACGGGTCGCCCAAGGGAAAACACTTGAAGAGTTGCTTAACGAGTTCGGTCGTCTTTGAGACCGAGGACCTTTCCGCTGGACCGCGATGCGTCTCTTGCCGTGGCAAGCCCGCTCTGTCACTTCATCAGCTCGGCCGCCCGATCGAAGGCGGCTGAAAATCCTTTGAGAGAAATCGACAAGTCGATAGGCTGGTTGCTGCTCGACCCCGGCGACACGGTGTGGCTGGAGGAGCCCGGCTACTATGCCGCCAGGGCGACCTTCACCGTGGCCGGCGCCAACATAATGCCGCTTGCCGTCGACCGTGACGGCTGGCAGATGAACCCGCCTGACATCGCGCCGCGGCTGATCTATTAACGCCGGCCTGCAGCATCCGCTTGGCATCACCATGCGCATGGACCAGCGGCTGCGCCTGTTCGAGATCGCCGAGCGCCACAATTCCTGGATCATCGAGGACGATTTCGACGGCGAGTACCGCTTCCAGGGACGGCCGGTGCCTGCGATACAGAGCATGGATTATGCAGTGTTCCACGATCTCTTCGCCTCCGAACTGCCCGCCGACGTGACGCTCTCGCCGGCGGGAGCCGGCATTCAGCTCGTCGCTGATCTGCCGGAGGGTTGCGATGACCGCGCGGTTGTCGAGGCCTACAGGCTCGGCGTCAACGCCTCGCCGCTGTCGAAATACTATTGGTCGACCTCAGGCAACGGCCTGGTGCTCGGGTATGCCGCCTGCAACAAGGCGCAGAGCGAAGCCGGCATCCGCCGCCTGCGCCAGGCGATCGAGCAGGCGCGGACACTGTGCTGACGCGGTCTGGCGCAGCCGGTGGATAATTCGCGCTCAAAGTGAGTGTGAGCGACCAATTTGGAGGGCAAAATACCGTCAGGGAAAATACGGCTCCTTTGACGGCAATTCCTCTCGCAATTTCAAAACTTAAGCCGTTGAGAAATACCGGCAGTACGCTGATTCATTTGACGGAATGCAATCAACCGCTCTTGGACGCTTGCGAATATACAGTCGGAAATACCGTCAGATTTTCCCGCTGCCTCCTTTGTCGTCTGGAGCAATCAAAATCAGCCTCTTGAAAATCAGCAGCTTGCCGATATCCGAGGTCCAATTGGCTATGGAGTGCCGATAGTCGATGAGATCGCAGATAACACTATGCTTTTCTACGCTAACATAGCCGTTTCGCCGAATTTCGCAGGTCTTTCCCCTCACTCCCACTCGATTGTTCAAACAGCATATAACCCATTGAAATCACTGTCAAATATTTTCCAACATCGCGCAAACTCCGACATCAAAACCGTCAAAAAGTTACGCTTTTGATTTTTAAAGGGAAAAATCGCCGCAAAAAATATTTTGAGGTTTCACCAACTATCGGGACCATCGGGCGATTTTTGCACTTTGCGGCGTTCGACGGCGCGCCCAAGCCGTCTCGAAAAGTACCGTCACCGCTCGCTGTCAGAGCGAAAAAGACAGAGCTTGCCGCCGCTATTCAGCCGCCTCGGCATAGTGTGCCGGCACATAGTTGAGAATGGGTCCGAGCCAGCGCTCGACCTCAGCCACCGGCATGACCTTGCGGGCGGCATAGTCCTCGACCTGGTCGCGTTCGACCTTGGCGACGCCGAAATAGTAACTTTCCGGATGCGACAGATAGATTCCCGATACGGACGAGCCCGGCCACATTGCATAGCTTTCGGTCAGGCTCACCCCGGCATTGCCCTCCCCGTCGAGCAGGCGAAACAGCGTCGCCTTCTCGGTGTGGTCGGGCTGCGCCGGATAGCCAGGCGCCGGGCGGATGCCGCGATAGGGTTCGCCGATCAGCTCGTCCGGCGCCAGGTTCTCATCGGGCGCGTAGCCCCAGAATTCCTTGCGCACCTTTTCGTGCATGCGCTCGGCGAAGGCTTCGGCGAAGCGGTCGGCCAGCGCCTTGACCATGATCGAAGAATAGTCGTCGTTCGCCCGCTCGAAACGCTCAGCGATCGCCACTTCCTCGATGCCGGCGGTGACGATGAAACCGCCGATATAGTCGGGCTTGCCGCTGTCCGATGATGCGACGAAATCCGAAAGCGCGACATTGGCCTTGCCGTCGCGCTTGGTCAGTTGCTGGCGCAAGGTGAACAAGGTCGCCAATTCCTGCGATCGCGCCTCGTCCGTGAACAGTCTGATGTCGTCACCGACGGCATTGGCCGGCCAGAAGCCGATGACGCCGCGTGGCGCGAACCATTTCTCGGCGATGATCTTCTTCAGCATCGCCTGAGCATCCTACTTTGCCTCTTTCAGGCGGCGCTTGTCGCGCTGCTTCTCGATCGCCGGCGATCGCCCTTCGCCAATGGCGCGCTTCGCGTCGAGGCACTTCTCTCGGACCAACGCGAGCGAGATGCCGTCTCTGCCATATCTGCCGAGATAGACCGTCTCGCGGCGTCCATTCAGCCTGTAGTCCAGCCGAAACGAGATCGCGCCACTGGGCATGACGCGGACATACATGCCGTCACGGTCAGCAATCTTGTAGATTTTTTCTTTTGGTTTCAGTGCTTTAAGGGTGGCGTCCGTCAGCATACCCATTGCCTCCTGAAAAGTACCGTCAGTACAATTTCAAGGCTCTGCGGCAGGAAATTCCTTTTTCCTTCAATGCCTTAAGGTACACAAAAGTACCGTCACGAGCCTCATTGGCTCCGACGGTACTTAGAAAAATTCGGGTGGGCAATATGCGGAAGGTCCGTCAAGCGGTCCGTCAAAGCCAATCTCTGCGTGCCGATTGTCGCCGATTGTCTCCGAAAGGATTTATTTTTGTTTTCAGTACGTTACGTCGCAGATTGGCGTATTTTCGGCGGCGTTTGAGTGGGTCTGAATCATTCCCACTCAATGGTGCCGGGCGGCTTTGAGGTCACGTCGTAGACGACGCGGTTGATGCCGCGCACTTCGTTGATGATGCGGGTGGCGGCGGCGCCGAGGAAGGCCATGTCGTAGTGGTAGAAGTCCGCCGTCATGCCGTCGACAGAGGTGACGGCGCGCAGCGCGCAGACGAATTCGTAGGTGCGGCCGTCGCCCATCACGCCGACGGTCTGCACCGGCAAGAGCACGGCGAAGGCCTGCCAGATGGCGTCGTAGAGGCCGGCCTTGCGGATCTCGTCGAGATAGATGGCGTCGGCCTCGCGCAGGATCTCCAGCTTGTCGCGAGAGATGCCGCCCGGGCAGCGGATGGCGAGACCGGGGCCGGGGAACGGATGGCGGCCAATGAAGCTCTCGGGCAGGCCAAGCTCCTTGCCGAGCGCCCTGACCTCGTCCTTGAACAGCTCGCGCAGCGGCTCGACCAGTTGCATGTTCATGCGCTCGGGCAGGCCACCGACATTGTGGTGCGACTTGATGGTCACCGACGGGCCGCCGGTGAAGGAGACGCTTTCGATGACGTCGGGATAGAGCGTGCCCTGGGCCAGGAAATCGGCGCCGCCGAGTTTTTGCGCCTCTTCCTCGAACACCTCGATGAACAGCCGGCCGATAGTCTTGCGCTTCTTCTCCGGGTCGGACTCGCCTTCCAGCGCCGAGATGAAACGATCAGAAGCGTCGACCAGGATCAGCGGCAGATTGTAGTGCTGGCGAAACATCGCCACCACGCCGACAGCCTCGTCCTTGCGCATCAGCCCGTGGTCGACGAGGATGCAGGTCAGCTGGTCGCCGACCGCCTCATGGATCAGCAGTGCCGCGACCGAGGAATCGACGCCGCCCGACAGCGCGCAGATGACCTTGCCCTTGCCGACCTGCTTGCGGATCGTCTCGACCGCGTGCTCGCGATAGGCCCGCATCGTCCAGTCGCCTTCGATGCCGGCGATGTTGTGGACGAAATTCCTGAGCAGCTTGGCGCCGTCCGGCGTGTGCACCACTTCGGGGTGGAACATGATGCCGTACATCTTGCGCTCGACATTGCCGAAGATGGCGAAGGGCGAGCCTTCCGACCGGCCGAACACCTCGAAGCCCTTGGGCAAGGAGATGACGCGATCGCCATGGCTCATCCACACCTGGTGGCGCTGGCCGGGCGCCCACAGGCCCTCGAACAGCGGGTTGTCCTTCTCGATCTCGACATAGGCGCGGCCGAATTCGCGATGGTCGGAGCTTTCGGCGACACCGCCCATCTGCACGCAGAGCGTCATCTGGCCGTAGCAGATGCCCAGCACCGGCACGCCGGCATCGAAGACGATTTGCGGCGCGCGCGGGCTGCCGATGTCGGAAGTCGAGGCCGGACCGCCGGAGAGGATCACCGCTTTGGGATTGATACGCTTGAAGGCTGCTTCGGCCGACTGGAACGGCACGATCTCGGAAAACACGCCGGCCTCGCGGATGCGGCGGGCGATGAGCTGCGTAAACTGGCTGCCGAAATCGACAATCAGGACGGTGTCGGGGTGATTGGCTGTCTTCATGGCGAGCGTTTAGAGAAAGAAATGAGTCGGCGCAATGGGTTGCGGGGCCGCACCAAGCTGCAGCGCATCTGAGGCGATCGCCTGCTCAAGCTGCCCGACCGCCCCGGCCAGCTTCTCATCGATGACGTGCAGATATTCCTTCCAGTCATTGACGTGCTTCAGGTCGGCGGCACCGTCGGAAATGCCGCGCAGGCCGATCAGCGGCAGGCCGAACAGCTGGCAGGCGCGCAGGCAGGCGAAGGTCTCCATGTCTACCATGTCGGCGGCGATGGCATCATAAGCGACGCCGGTAATGATCGCGCCGCCGGTCGACAGCGTCGCCTCTCTTATGCCGGGAATCCTGAACGGCAGGGGCACGGCCACCGGCAGGTCGAGAAACGGCGTGGCGCCCTTCTCGAAGCCCAGGGGCGAGGCGTCGATGTCGCGATAGGCAACCGAAACCACCTGGTAGATTTCCGTCTGCTCCAGGGTCCGGCTGCCGGCCGAGCCAAGCGAGACGACGAGATCCGGCAGCATCTTTTCGGCCTTCAGCCGGGCAAACTCGGCGCCCAGCCTGACACCGGCCTCGACCGGCCCGACGCCGGTCATGACAGGCGTGAACAGGCGCTTGAGATGCGGACCGTACTCGGCTTCGACCGCCATGACGAAGAGGACGGACTTGCCCGATAGATGAGAAACTTTACCCGCCACGATGTCTACTTCTCCCTACCTACTAGTTGCGCCGGAAGGGAAGACGGGCGACATGCCCTCGCCGCCTCCCGGCCCTCCGCCATGGCTCCGGGCGTTCGTCGCTCGAAAAGCCCATTTGGGGGCTTTTCGTCCGCTGCGCGGACCGCTCCTCACCCCGCAATGCCATCGCGGCCGACCACGGTCATCATCGTGCCGGTCATGGTGGCGATCAGCTTGGCTTCGCCGTCGGCGGCGAAGGCATAGGCCTGGCCGTCGGCGACGATGATGGTGCGGCCGGGCTTGGTCACCGAGCCGCGGAACAAGAAGCGCTCGCCCCTGCCCGGCGCCAGGAGATTGACCTTGAACTCGATGGTCAGCACGGTGGAATTCTCCGGCATCAGCGAGAACGCCGCGTAGCCGCAGGCCGAGTCCAGCGCCGTCGAGATGACGCCGGCATGGAGGAAGCCATGCTGCTGGGTGAGTGCCACCGAATAAGGCATCTCGATCTCGATGATGCCGGGAGTGACCAAGGTCAGTTCGGCGCCGATGGTCGTCATTGCTTTCTGACGCGCAAAGGACGTCCTGACGCGGTCCTCATAATCCGGAGCGGGTACGATCTTTGCTGCCATTGGCCTTCGCCTTTGTTTCCAGAGCAGCGGACTTTGCCGCCACTCTGTCTTTTTGTTTGAGCATTGGACCCCAAAACCGGTTTCCACTTTTGGGTCCAATGCTCTGGGCAAAGCTTATCGCAGAGGCATGGGCGGCAGGCAATCGCTAATGCTGCAGTGCAGCAATCGGCCTTCCGCCCTGCCTGAGCCGATCCCGCCTCTGTTGGCTGGCAAAACGATCAACCGGCCCGGCGCAGCGCGCAGACGTAGAACCCGTCCGTGGCGCTGAGTGCCGGCGACAGCGAAATGCCGCCGGCGGCGCCGATACGCGCGGCCGCCGCATGGCCCGGAAAATGGCCGTCCCAGAGCGCCCGGTGATCGACCGGGCTAAAGCCGTCGTGGCGTTCACGGAAGGCCGCGACCTGGTCGCTGTTTTCAGCGTCGAACACCGAACAGGTGATGTAGACCAGCAGGCCGCCGCGTTTGACGAACGCCTTCGCCGCGTCGAGGATTGCCGACTGCTCGCCCTTGCGCTGGTCGAGCTGTCTCTGCGTCAGCCGCCATTTGGCATCGGGGCGGCGCCGCCAGGTGCCGCTGCCGGTGCAAGGCGCGTCGACAAGCACGATGTCCATATGGCCTGACAGCGGTGCGAGCTCCGCCGGCTTGCTGACGATCTGGATGTTGCGGTTTTCCGAACGGCGCATGCGGTCGAAGATTGGCGCAAGCCGCGCCTTTTCGGCGTCGTGAGCGAAGATCTGGCCGCGATTGCCCATCTCGGCCGACAGCGCCAGCGTCTTGCCGCCGGCGCCGGCGCAATAGTCGAGCACCTGCATTCCGGCCTCAGCACCTGTCAGTGCGGCGACGATCTGCGAGCCCTCGTCCTGGACCTCGAACCAACCTTTCTGAAAGGCGGGCTCGGCCTGCACGTTGGGGTGCCGGCCGTCGCCGTCGATCGGCGGGATGCGGATGCCCTGCGGCGCAAGGCGCGCCGGCTTGGCGCCGGTGTCGGCGAGTTCGGCCAGCACCTTGCCGCGATCGGCCTGCAGCGTGTTGACCCGCAGGTCGAGCGGCGGGCGGGTGGCAAGGGCAGCCCCCTCTTCGACCCAGGCCTCGCCAAAAGCCCGTTCGAAGAGCGGTTCGCACCAGTCGGGAATATCCGCGCGCACTGCTTCCGGCGCGACTTCGGGCCGGCGGGCGGCGAGCGCCTTCAGTTCGTCGGCGTCGAGCAGCGGCGGCGCGAACTTGTCTCCGTCGAGCGCGTCATTCAGCGACTGCGCCGTCTGCCCCCATTCGAGCAGCAACGCGCCGAAGCCGATGGCGCGCGGCGTGTCCTGGCCCAGCAGCCAGCCGGCGGAGCGCCTGCGGCGCAGCGCGTCATAGACGATGTTGCCGATCGCCGCGCGGTCGCCGCCGCCGGCGAAGCGGTGCGACAGGCCCCAATCCTTCAGCGCATCGGCCACCGGCCGGTGGCGCCGGCCAATGTCTTCCAGCACTTCGATGGCCGCCGCCAACCTTCCGCCCAGTCGCATTCTCGTCTTCCGATGCTCAGCAATTCATGTCCGGCCCTGCTCTTAGAGCCTTTCGTGCCCAGATTGAAATAGTTCCGTTTGCCCGATGGCGACACGGCCCACGCCGAATGTGGCGAAGGTCCGATGGCATGCATCCTGCGTGCCGCACGAAAAAGCAGTCGTTTTCCAGCCACAACGAAACAATTCGATCAATACATTAAAGCTCTCTAATGCGCGCGACTGGCGTCCACAAGCATGCCGGCTGGAGCAAGCGCTCTGCTTTCCAAGTTTTCCTGTTGCGAATACTCTTACCGCCATGATTCGCATCGCAGAAAAGGCGCGGCCGCGAATCGATACGAGGAGAGGGCAATGAAGACTTATCTGGCGGAAGTTCTAGGCACGTTTCTGTTGGTGTTCATCGGCACGGCTTCCGTGGTCACGGGCGGCTTCGGCGGCGCGCTGCCGCTCGGTCAGGAAGGCATCGGCCTGGCGTTCGGCATCGGCCTGATTGCGGCGGCCTATGCGATCGGCCCGATCTCGGGCGCGCATCTCAACCCGGCGGTGACGCTCGGCGTCTTCCTCGCCGGCCGGCTGCCGGCCAAGGACGTCGTCCCCTATTGGATCGCGCAGATCATCGGCGCCATCCTGGCCTCGCTGGCACTGTGGATCATCGTCTCCGGCCAGGTCGGCGGGCACACCGGCGGCTTCGGAGCGAATGGCTGGGATGAGGCGAAATGGGGCGTCAGCTCGGCCTTCCTGTGGGAGCTGATCGGCACCTTCACCTTCGTCACCGTGATCCTCGGCGTCACCGCGGAAAAGCACTCGACGGCGTTTGCCGGGCTGGTCATCGGCCTGACGCTGGCGGGCATCCACTTCGCCATGATCCCGGTCACCGGCACCTCGGTCAACCCGGCCCGTTCGATCGGCCCGGCACTGTTTTCGGGTGGTGCGGCACTCAGCCAGCTCTGGCTGTTCATCGTCGCCCCGCTGATCGGCGGCGCCATCGCCGGCGTGGTCGCCAAGGCCGGCATCTTCGAGAAGGACTGATTTTCGAAGCCTGAATACGAATAAGGCGCGGGCCACGGCCCGCGCCTTATTCTGGATCTTGAAGACTAGCGCGATCAGGCCACGAGGTCGAAGCGATCGGCGTTCATCACCTTGGTCCACGCCGCCACGAAGTCTCTCGCAAACTTCGCCTTGGCGTCCGTCGTCGCATAGACTTCGGCCAGCGCGCGCAACTGCGAATGCGAGCCGAAGATGAGGTCGGCGCGGGTGCCGGTCCACTTCACTTCGCCGGTCTTGCGGTCGCGGCCCTCGAACATATCCTTGGCGTCCGACGCCGCCTTCCACTCCGTGCCCATGTCGAGCAGGTTGACGAAGAAGTCGTTGCTCAGCGTTGCCGGCTGGCTGGTGAAGACGCCGTGCTTCGACTGCCCGGCATTGGCGCCGAGAACACGCAGGCCGCCGACGAGAACCGTCATCTCCGGCGCCGTCAGCGTCAGCAACTGCGCCCGGTCGACCAGCGCTTCCTCGACGGTTAGGCGCTGCCTGCCGCTGACATAGTTGCGGAAGCCGTCAACCGTCGGCTCCAGTGGCGCGAAGGAGTGGATGTCCGTCTGCTCCTGCGAGGCGTCCATGCGCCCCGGCGTGAAGGGAACCGTCACGCCATTCCCGGCCGCCTTCTCGATGGCAGCACCGCCGCCGAGAACGATCAGGTCGGCGAGAGAGACCTTCTTGCCGCCGGACTGCGACGCGTTGAACTCCTTCTGGATCGCTTCGAGCTTGTCCAGCACCTTGGCCAGCTCGGCCGGCTGGTTGACGGCCCAGTCCTTCTGCGGCGCCAGGCGAATGCGCGCGCCATTGGCGCCGCCGCGCTTGTCGGAGCCACGGAAGGTCGAGGCCGAGGCCCAGGCCGCTGAGACCAGCTGCGGCACCGACAGGCCGGACGCGAGGATCTTCGCCTTCAGCGCGGCAGCGTCCTGCTCGTCGATCAGAACATGATCGACTGTCGGGATGACGTCCTGCCAGGGCAGCTCTTCCTTGGGAACGAGCGGGCCGAGATAGCGCACGCGCGGACCCATGTCGCGATGGGTCAGCTTGTACCAGGCGCGCGCGAACGCGTCGGCGAACTGATCCGGGTTCTCATGGAAGCGCCGCGAGATCGTCTCGTAGGAGGGATCGAAGCGCAGGGCGAGGTCGGTGGTCAGCATGGACGGCGCATGACGCTTGGCCGAATTGTGCGCATCCGGCACGCTGCCGGCGCCGGCACCACCCTTCGGCGTCCACTGGTGAGCGCCGGCCGGGCTCTTGGTTAGTTCCCAGTCGAAGCCGAACAGATTGTCGAAGAAGTTGTTGCTCCATTTGGTCGGCGTCGTCGTCCAGGTGACTTCCAGGCCGCTGCCGATCGCATCGCCACCCTTGCCGGTGCCGAATGTGCTGGCCCAGCCGAGGCCCTGCTGCTCGATGTCGGCGCCCTCAGGCTCCACGCCCACCAACGATGCATCGCCGGCACCGTGGGTCTTGCCGAAGGTGTGGCCGCCGGCGATCAGCGCTACTGTCTCCTCATCGTTCATGGCCATGCGGGCGAAGGTGTCGCGAATGTCGCGCGCCGCGGCCAGCGGATCCGGATTGCCGTTCGGACCTTCCGGGTTGACGTAGATCAGCCCCATCTGGACGGCGGCGAGCGGGTTCTGCAGATCGCGGTCGCCGCTGTAGCGCTCGTCGGCCAGCCACTTGCCTTCGGGACCCCAGTAGATGTCCTGCTCCGGCTCCCAGACGTCGGCGCGGCCGCCGGCGAAGCCGAAGGTCTTGAAGCCCATCGATTCCAGGGCGACATTGCCGGTGAGGATCATCAGGTCGGCCCAGGAGATCTTGCGGCCGTATTTCTGCTTGACCGGCCACAGCAGGCGGCGGGCCTTGTCGAGATTGACGTTGTCCGGCCAGCTGTTCAGCGGCGCAAAGCGCTGCTGGCCGGCTCCGGCGCCGCCGCGGCCGTCGCCGATGCGGTAGGTGCCGGCGCTGTGCCAGGCCATGCGGATGAACAGCGGCCCGTAATGGCCGAAGTCGGCCGGCCACCATTCCTGCGAATCCGTCATCAAGGCATGCAGGTCCTTGATCACGGCGTTGAGGTCGAGGCTCTTGAACTCCTCGGCATAGTCGAACGCCTCGCCCATCGGGTCGGACAGACCGGACTGCTGGTGCAGAACCTGGACGTTCAGCTGGTTCGGCCACCAGTCGCGGTTGGCCCTGGCTGCGGTGGTGTGCACGACGGGGCATTTGCCCGCGCTGTTGTCATCGGTTTTCGCGTCCATCTTTTACTCTCCGATTTGCTGAATCTTTTTCCGGGGAAGCATCGAGCCGCCACTCTGGAATGGTTCCAGACTAGGGCGCTTTGACGATAAAAACAAATTGCCTTTCCTGTTTTTTCCGATAGGTTTTTCTTATGATAGGCCTCACCGTCCGGCAGATGCAGTATTTCGAAGCGCTGGCGCAGACGCTGCATTTCGGCCGCGCGGCGAAACTCGCCGGCGTCAGCCAGCCGGCGCTGTCGGCGCAGATCGCCGAGATGGAGCAGCGGCTCAACTGCCGGCTGTTCGAGCGCGGCGGCAAGGTGGTGCGGATGACCGATGAGGCGCTGACCCTGCAGCCCCGCATCGAGCGCATTCTCGCCGATATACGTGACGTCGAAACGACCGCAAGGCGCGGCCGCCCGGCCATGGAAGGGCGCTTCCGGCTGGGCATCATCCCGACGGTTGCGCCCTATCTGTTGCCGCATGTGCTGCCGGAGCTGAAACGGCATTTCCCGGCCCTGCAGCTCGAACTGCGCGAAGCGGTGACCGCATCGCTGATCGAGGACAGCGCCTCGGGCAGGCTCGACGCCTTCATCGCCGCCCTGCCGCTCGATCATCCCGGCCTGGTCAGCGAGGAGCTGTTTTGCGACCGGTTCTTCCTCGCCGTGCCATCGGGCGATCCGGCCTTCGCCTCGCCGCCGGTGCCGCCGGAAAGCCCGGCGCTGGAACGGCTGATGCTTCTGGAGGAAGGCCACTGCTTGCGCGAACAGGCGCTCGCGGTGTGCGGCAGCGTTCGCCCGGTGGCAATGGCAAGCTACGGCGCCACCAGCCTGACGACGCTGTTGCAAATGGTGGCGCACGGGCTCGGCGTCACGCTGATCCCCGAAATGGCGACAGGCCCGGCTAGCGTGATGCCGGATCTCAAGATCGTGCCGTTCCAGGAGCCGATGCCGCAGCGCACGATCTGCCTGGCCTGGCGGCGCAACAAGGTGCGGCACGACGAATGCGTTGAGCTGGCGAAGATCATTCGTGGGCTCGATGCGGCAGTGCTGGCGGCCTGAGGTGCTACCGCAATAGACCCCAGATCGGCAACTGGCGCAAAAAGCGAATCCTGGGGCTCGCTTTGACGCGCCCTCGGAAAAGGACCTTAGGTCAGGCGCGCTGGAGAATATCCGCCTTGATGGGCTGGTCGAATTCCAGTGAACCTTCGCTGGTGCGCGCTGCCGCCGCAAGCACGGCGGCTCTGATGGCAGATTTGTTTTGCTCGACAATTTCGCGTCGCGATGGATCGACAGCTACAATGCGATCCAAAAAGCCGTCGGCGGTTGGAAAGACATCGCGACGAACGTAGTTCAACGTCGCCATCCGAGAGAGCACTCCAGACAATGTGGCCGTTTCGATCGCGCGTTGCGCCGCTAGCCGGACAACGGTCTCGTCCTCTACCAATCGAAGAGCCGAGAAGAAGGTGCCGGTCGGCAACGGCTCGACAATGATCACGACGCCGTTTGGCCTGATGACGCGCGCTGTTTCGCGAAGCGCTACCGGCATCGCCATTTCGGGAACGTGGTGAAGCGCATTAATCATCGTGCAGAGGTCGAATGTCGCGGTGTCGAAAGGAAGAGCCTCGGCCACGCCTTCGAGGAAATTGGCCTGCG
Organism: Mesorhizobium sp. CNPSo 4689; assembly: GCF_057784325.1. NCBI lineage: Bacteria > Pseudomonadati > Pseudomonadota > Alphaproteobacteria > Hyphomicrobiales > Phyllobacteriaceae > Mesorhizobium > Mesorhizobium sp. CNPSo 4689. Next base: position 103,020 of record NZ_JBWLUZ010000012.1, on the reverse strand, counting down.
GAACAGCCGCTGTGGCAGCCCGTATGGCGTCCACGCCCGGATCGATGCCGACCACCTCCGCGCCTTCGGCAGCAAGCTGACCTGCAAAATTGCCGGCCCCGCAACCGATGTCGAGAATCCTAAGCCCAGCGATCGATGGGCGCACCGATCTGACAACTGCCAATGGACTGTCTACAGGTTGCACTGCCGTCCACCTTTACCCTTGATCGTAGCCAGTTCGCGGGCGCCTCATCTGCTTCGATATCCAATCCGGCTCATCTCTTTGCGAGATGGTCAACCAGACGGGCTACCTCCTCGGCAATGCCGGGTACCGTGCCCGATTTCCGCGTTGATGCGAAATCGAGGCCGGCAAAATAGATGCCGGGATCGACGCCGATGCCGTCCTCGTGCAGGGGCTGACCGGTCGCATCAAGCGCGCCCGGCAGCCCAACCCATCCGAAATCACCCGTAAAGCCGGTAGACCAGATTACCGAAGAGATCCCGCTGGCCGCCAGGTCGATCGAGCGGATGGGTGGGCTCGGCAATCGCGGCTCGATGGTTTCGGCCGGATCGTCCTCGGCCGGAGGCGCCTGAAGGCCGGTGCGCTCGATATACTGGTCGACAAGGCGCTTGGCATCTGCAGAGACCTCATCGGCAAAGCGAATATGGTCATCGAGCTGATCGCCAAAGATGAGGCTGCCGTTGTCCACGCCGAGAAATCGACCAAGCAGCACGACGCCCTGCGCAGTGAGAGACTGCAGGCTGATGGTGTGCGTCGCGCCGAGTAACGGGCGCGCTGGCAATTTGCCGGATGGCAGGACTAGTTCCCGGCGCGGGAGATCGAGATGACCGCTCAGGGTCAGCCAGTTGAGCATGCTGCCGCCGCGATAGTTCCGCACCCAGCGGCCATTGCGGCATGTCGCCAGAAAGACGGAGCGCCCAGCCAGAGCCAGGTCTTCGGCAATCTGGCCTCCCGATTGACCGCTGCCGACCACCAGTACCGCACCGTCGTCAAGTGCGGCCGCACTGCGATATGCGGAGGAATCGATCTGGCGAAGTGCCGACGGCAGCTCGGCGGACCAGGGCGGGCGGACCGGACAATTCAGATTGCCAGTCGCGATCACCACATTGCGCGCCCGAATCGTGCCATCCGGCGTCGCTACCCGATAGTGCCCATCGTCTCTTGTCAGTTCCTGCACCGGAATCCCGGTTCTCACCGGCAATCGGTGCCGCTCGACGTAGCTCTCCAGATAGGCGACGAATTCGTGGTGCGTTATGGCACCCCAAGGATCCGCCCCGTCGTAGGAATCGCCGGGCAGGATCGAGCGTATATTGGGCGAATTCAGCCGGAACGAGTCCCATCGCTGCATCCGCCATGTCTCGCCGATGCGGCTTCGTTCAAGCACGCAATGCTTGAGCCCTTGCTGTTTCAGGAAATAGCTCGCGCCGAGCCCGGCCGAGCCGGCGCCTATGACAACGGAATCGAGTATCCCCTCCACCCAGTTCCCCGACGCAGATACACTTCGAAACAATAGTGTGCGGAGAGCGGACGCGAAGGCGCTCACCCTTGCAATGCGGCGAGGCATTTCGTGCCGCCAATTCGACCGCACCTAAACAAGGACAGCATAATGCAAAGTGCCAGTTTCTGACAGTCCCAAGGATGGAGGCCATCCCCGCGTCGCGGATCATCTTCGGCGTGACTCTTCCATCGAAGGCTCAGCTTTGCTCATGAGTAACCCGCCGGGCTTTTGTACTGCCCCGGAACCGTCCGCCCTCTCCACGCATTTCGATGGATGTTGAGCAAGCCTATTTTCAACAATGCTGCGAGCGGGTCACCGGCTGGCTGGACAATCAAGCTTGGCGATTCCCCCGTCATTGGCACGGCGATCCACAGCGGCTCCGACGTCGGGCGCACTTGCCAATCGCTCATGTGCATCCCCGACCCTGACCGGCTGCGGGAGGAGGACCCCTTCACCGAGCACTTTATCGCCGATTTCCCCACCCAGATCGTCGTTCATCGATCGCGCTTTCAAGTCGACCTGAACCGCGTGCGCGAGGCTGCGGTCTACCGGTCGCCGGACCAGTCCTGGGGCCTGAACGTATGGCGAGAGCCGCCCGCCGAGGACATTGTGAACGAGTCCCTCGCCTTTCACGACGCGTTCTATGGCGAGCTCAAGCGTGTGCTCGCCGATGTCGAGAAGCGCTACGGCAGGTTCGTCCTTGTCGATGTCCACAGCTACAACCACCGGCGCGAAGGGCCGAAAGCAGCGCCTGCGTCGCAAGATGGCGCGCCTGACATCAATATCGGCACATTCTCGATGGACCGCGCGCGCTGGGCGTCGATCGTCGACGCCTTCACGGATGCGCTGCGCGGCCAGCGTTTCAATGGCGAACCGATCGACGTGCGCGAGAATGTGTCTTTCCAGGGCAAGGGCGAACAGACCCGTTTTGTGCATGCCAATTTCCCCGAGACCGGGTGTGCCATCGCGGTCGAGTTCAAGAAGATCTTCATGGACGAATGGAGCGGCGAGCCCGACTGGGCAGCGATCGAACGGCTGCGTGCCATGCTGGCGTCCACCGTGCCCGTTCTCGAGGCCGCGCTGCGGGGCATGACATGAAGCCGAAGCTCGTCGAGGCTGCGTCTCCGTTGGCTGATATTGAAGCGGACCTGGACGCGCTTTTCCGGGACGGCAAACCGATCCGCCGCGAGTTCGGCGACGGCAACCGTCTGCACATCGATCGGCCGCTGCCCTTTCTCTGCGTCCATGTCGGGTCGCAGCAGGATGCGGCGTTCCAAATTGTTTCCGCCAATGCGTCCTATCTCATCGTGGCCGATAGTGGCTTCGCCGGCAAGGTCGCGCGGCTGGTGGCGCGAAGGATGCGCGATCATTGCGGCGCCTTCCTCGTCATCGACATCGGCGAGTTGGCCGAAGACCGGTTCCTGACGGAGGACGTGCCGTTCCTGCCGCCTTTCGAGATTGCACTGGCCAGCGGCGACACCGCGGCGGAGAAGGCGGCGCTCAAGCGCTTCGCCACTGCGGCGTCCGGACGCGAAGCGAAATACCGCACGCCGCGTGTCGACGAACTCAATCCCACGACACGCGCCGAAGCACGGCTCTCGGAAGATCTCGGCGATGTTGCGGGCCTCACGGTGCGCTTCGCGCCGATCTACAGGGTGCCTGGCAGCGAGCGCGTCTATCCCGAATTGCGCGACCTTGTCGTCGCCAACATGGTGGATTCCGCGCTTCAGGCGGTCAGCGCCTTTCTGAAGGCATCAAAGCTGGAACCGCCGGCAACCCATCGTTCGCTGGGGCGGCGCGCCTATATCGACGCTGTCGTGCGCGCCGACCGGGCACTAGACAGCGTCGCGTCGACATTCGATTTCCTGCTTGCCGTCACGCCGATCAACGCCGAACCAGCCTGGCGGGAATTCCAGGCGGGTGGCTTCGAGCATGTCCCCACACTGCTCTACAGGCCGCTCGAATTCGAGGTCGCCGCCCAGAAGCGGAAGCTCTATTCGGTCTCGCTCGATCATCTGGAAGATCCGCTGCTGACCAAGCTTCTCTCGCAAAAGCAGCAGGAGCTCGATCTCCAGCTGTCGATGCTCGCGGCACGCGAGACGCCCCGTTTCGTCGAACTCGGACGAGCACTCTATGGCAGCGTCGAGCCGAGCCTGGCGGCGAGAGCACGCGCCATTCTCGAAAAGGCGCCCCGCGCTGCGTCGGCGGCGAGGCAGAAGGGGCTGGGCGCAGACGCCGTCGCCGCGGCCGCGCGAGACATGATCGCCGGATACCGTGCCGCCTACCCCGATTTCGATGCTTCCGTGGAGATCCGCGGCGACCTGCCGGCCGGCCTGCTCGTCTCTCGAAACCTGCTACTGGTTTCGCGCGATACCAACCTTCCACCGGAGCGTCTGACCGCACTGCTCAGTCACGAGATCGGCGTCCATCTGCTGACCTATTTCAACGGCGATGCGCAGGGGCTCGCCATCTTCCGCAACGGGCTCGCCGGCTACGAGGGCATGCAGGAGGGACTGGCCGTGCTGGCGGAATATCTGGTCGGCGGCATGACCGCAGCGCGGCTGCGGCTGATCGCGGCCAGGGTCATCGCCTGTCAGGCGATGCTCGAGGGTGCGACGTTCGAGGAAACCTTCCGCGTCCTCCACCAGGATTTCGGGCTCGACGAGCGCAGCGCCTTCAACGTCGTGCTGCGTGTCTTTCGAGGTGGCGGCCTGGCAAAGGACGCCATCTATCTGCGCGGCGTGGTGCAGGTCCTCGATCATCTGAGGAATGGCGGCAGCCTCACGCCGTTCTGGATCGGCAAGATCTCCGCCGCGCATTTCGGCGCAATCCAGGAACTCAACGCGCGCGGCTTGCTGCGCGCGCCGCGCCTCGAACCCGCATTCCTTTCTTCCGACGCGGCGCGTCCGCGGCTCAAGAAAGCGATGGCGGGGATCGATCCGATCGATATGGTTGAGACTTGAGGGAGCACCCGATGCGCATTGCGTTCTTCGTCAATTCGGTCGAGAGCGAAACGCCCGGCTACACGACGACAACGCTGGCGCTGGCTGCAATCCAGCGCGGCCATTCTGTCGTCTATGTCGAACCCGGCGACTTCATACTGCGTCCGGACAACAGTCTGGCTGTCAATGTCGCGGTGCTGCCGGACGCTCCCTACAAGACGCCCGACAAACTGTATGCTGCCCTGAAGGATGCCGCGAAGCAGAAAAAGACGTTCGCGGCAAGCGATATCGATATCCTGTTTCTGCGCAACGACCCGTCGCTCGACGCTACCGATCGGCCATGGGCCGCCAATGCCGGCATCATGTTCGGGCGGCTTGCAGCGGAACAGGGCGTCATCGTCGTCAACGATCCGGACGGTCTGGCACAGGCACAGAGCAAGCTCTACCTGCAGACCTTTCCCGAAGCGGTTCGGCCGGCGACCCTGATATCGCGCAGCATTGCCGAGATCCGCGCATTCATCGACAAGCACTCGAAGGGCTGCATCGTCAAACCACTGCAAGGGTCGGGCGGCAAGAACGTCTTCCATATTGCGACACCTGCCGATTCCAACCTCAACCAGATTTTCGAGGCCGCCAGTGGTGACGGCTATCTCATCGCGCAGGCCTACATTCCGGAGGCCAAGGCCGGTGACGTGCGGCTTTTCCTGATGAACGGCCTGCCGTTGATGCGCGACGGAAGTTACGCCGCCTTTCGCCGCATCCCAGCCAAAGGCGACGTCCGCTCCAACATCCACGCCGCGGGAACAGCCCGCAAGGTCAAGGTGACAGACACGATGTTGCGCATTGCCGAGATGGTACGCCCCAAACTGGTCGGCGACGGCATGTTTCTGGTCGGGCTCGACATCGTCGGCGACAAACTTCTGGAGATCAATGTCTTTACGCCAGGCGGGCTGGCACGGCTCGCCGACATGTACAAGACGGATTTCGCCACGCGTGTCATCGTCGCGCTGGAGGAGAAGGCGACGCTGCGCCGAGCCTATGGAAAGACCGTGCCGAATTCGCGGCTGGCGACGCTTTGATGATGCGGGCAAGCCGGATAGCGATTTTCCAGCCGGGCGCCGTCCCATCCATGCGTCCGATTGCCAGATCGCACCAAAGCTTTAAGGTATAAATATCAGAAATACGAAAGTAAAAAATACGACGATATGGACCATTCCGGTCAGGAATGTGGTTCTTTCGTTGCTGAAGCTTACGCCGCATATGAAAAGCGCTAAAATCAAAAGTACGGCGTCAGCCTCCGGGAGCCCCAGGGTTAAGCCTCTTCCCGTCACCAGGCTGGCGGCTGCGACCGCCGGTATCGTCAAACCAATCGTCGCGCAAGCCGAACCCATCGCGACATTCAAACCGCGCTGCAGCTCATTGTTGAGTGAAGCACGGATCGCCGAAATGGCCTCCGGCATCAAAACCAGCCCGGCGATCATTGCCCCCACGATACTGTCAGCCTGAGTCACCTGGTAGGCAACGAGCGCATCTTCGACGCTTGCGGCAACTTGCTCGGCGAGCATGACAATTCCGATCAGCCCGATCAGCAAGAGCAAAGCGCTGGCCGAGATGCTTTCGTGAGGGGCGGTTCGCACCGAAGCGTGGTGTGCTTGCCCCTCGATGAAGTCGTCCCGGTGCCGCACGGTCTGCGCGAACACAAAGCTTGCATAGAGCAGCACGGAAAGTACGCTCACAAAACCAAGCTGAGCTGCTGAAAATGTGCCGGGATCCGTGGTTCGCGTGTAGGTCGGCAGAATTAGCGTCATGACGGTCAGTGCGACCAGAACCGCCAGATATGCGCTGGTCCCTTGTCGAACAATCGCCTGCTTGCGATGACGCCAGCCGCCAAGCGTGAGACACATGCCGACAACGCCGGTAGACGTAATCATCACCGTAGAGAAAACGGACTCGCGCGCCAGCGTAGGGTTGTTCTCTCCATGCAGCATCATGGAAACGATGATCGACACTTCGATTGCCGTCACGGCAAAAGTCAGCACCAACGTACCGTAGGGCTCCCCCACACGATGGGCCACCGCCTCGGCGTGGTCGAGCACCACGAAAATGGTGGTGAACATGATCGCACTCGAAAGCGCTCCGACAAATATCCTGATGCTCAGCGAACCTTCGTCTACCGATAGCCCGCTGGCTCTGACCGCGACGGCCATCGCCAGGGCGGCCAAGGGCATCGCATAGGAAGTCACCGATCGTGCGAAACCACGCATTCAAGCCTTGTGCGTTTCTGCCGAACCCCGCGGAATCCTAACCGGCATTCGACTCTTCAAGCCGTCTTCTGCGTCACCAGTCCCAGTTCCTCGATCATCGCCTCGCGCATGAGGAATTTCTGCGGCTTGCCGGTCACCGTCATCGGCAATTCGGTGCGGAAGCGGATGTAGCGCGGGATCTTGTAGTGGGCGATCTGGCCGGTGCAGAAGGTCTTGATCTCCTGCTCGGTGGCGGTCTGGCCGGGCCTGAGCACGATCCAGGCGCACAGCTCCTCGCCATATTTGTCATCGGGAATTCCGAACACCTGGACTTCCTTCACCTTGGGATGGCGATAGAGGAACTCCTCGACCTCGCGTGGATAGACGTTCTCGCCGCCGCGGATGACCATGTCCTTGACCCGGCCGACGATGTTGCAATAGCCCTCGGCGTCGATGGTCGCGAGGTCGCCTGTGTGCATCCAGCCATCGGCGTCGATCGCCTCGCGGGTCTTCTCCTGGTCGTCCCAATAGCCCTTCATCACCGAATAGCCGCGCGTGCAAAGCTCGCCCGGCGCGCCGACCGCGACGGTGGCGCCCTCGGCGTCGATGGCCTTGACCTCGACATGGGGATGAATGCGGCCGACCGTCGAGACGCGTTTTTCCAGCGGATCGTCGACGCCGCTCTGGAACGACACCGGGCTGGTCTCGGTCATGCCGTAGGCGATGGTCACCTCCGACATGTGCATCAGCGACACCACCTTCTTCATCACCTCGATCGGGCACGGCGAGCCGGCCATGATGCCGGTGCGCAGGCTGGTGAGGTCGAATGAGCCAAAATCCGGATGGTCGAGCAGGCCGACGAACATGGTCGGCACGCCGTAGAGGCCGGTGCAGCGTTCCTGTGCCACCGCCTTGAGCGTCGCTCCGGCGTCAAAACCCTCGCCTGGGAAGACCATGGTGGCGCCCTTGGTGACGCAGCCCATCGTGCCCATCGACATGCCGAAGCAATGATAGAGCGGCACCGGGATGCAGAGCCGGTCGTCGACGGTGAGCTTGATCGCCGACGTGACGAAATTGCCGTTGTTGACGATGTTGTTGTGGGTCAGCGTCGCACCCTTCGGCGCGCCGGTCGTGCCTGAGGTGAACTGGATATTGATGGCCTCTCCGGGCTTCAGTCCCTCGGAGATGCGGTCGAGGCTGTCATGCTCGTCGCGCCCGGCCATCGCCAGCACGTCTTCGAAATTGTACATGCCGGGCGAATTGTCCTCGCCCATGCGGATGACGATCTTCAGCGCCGGCAGTTTTTTCGCCCTGAGCTTGCCGGGGGCAGCGGTCGCGATCTCCGGCGCCAGCGTCTCGATCATGCCGAGATAGTCTGAGGCCTTGAATTTGACGGCGGTGACCAAGGCCTTGCAGCCGACTTTGTTGAGGGCATATTCCAGCTCGGTCAGCCGGTAGGCCGGGTTGATGTTGACAAGGATCAGGCCGATGCGCGCGGTGGCAAACTGCGTCGCCAGCCATTCCCAGCGGTTGGTCGACCAGATGCCGACGCGCTCGCCCTTTTCGAGGCCGAGCGCCAGGAAGCCGGCGGCGAGAGCATCCACGGTGTCCGACAATTCGCTCCAGGTGAAGCGCTTGTCCTGATCGACGAAGACCGCGGCATCGAGCGTGCCGTATTTGCTGACCGTATCGGAAAACAGCTCCGGGATCGTCTTGTTCAGCAGCGGCACGGTACGCTCGCCCGACACATGCGCCCTGCCGTCGATCGGCGCGACGAAGGTGCCACCCTTGCCCGGGCCGCGCAGATTGGTGGCGTTGTTCAGCTCGTCGAGTTTGATCGCCATTGCCGTCTCCTCCGCAGACATACCGAACCTATCAGCCTGCCGGGGTGGTGGAAATCCCGTCGATGGTACCCCTCCCCCTTGAGGGGAGGGTGCCGAGCGTAGCGAGGCGGGTGGGGTCGCCTCAACTGCCTCAACCTTCTATTTGGCTTTGACCAAGGATGGAGCGCGTCACCGCGGACCCCACCCGTTCATCCGCCCTCGGCGGCTGTCTACCCTCCCCTCAAGGGGGAGGGAGGGCGCTCATCTTCGCCGCGATGTCGCGCAATAGCGCCTCATCCGCCGCCGCGCGCTTCTTCCTCGACGCGACAAGGCAAGCCTGCGACCGCAGAACAACGCCATCGGTCAGCACCTTGAGGTGGTTGGCGCGCAGCGTCGAGCCGGTGGTGGTGATGTCGACGATGACATCGGCCGAGCCGGCCGCCGGCGCTCCTTCGGTGGCGCCGAGGCTCTCGACGATGCGATAGACCTGGATGCCGTGCTTTTGCGAAAAGAATTGCTGCGTCAGCCGCCAGTATTTGGTGGCGATGCGAAGCCGCCTGCCATGGCGCTGGCGGAAATCGGCGGCGACATCGTCGAGATCGGCCATCGTATCGACGTCGAGCCAGATGTCGGGCACCGCCACCACGACATCGGCATTGCCGAAGCCGAGGCGGGCGACGATCTCGGCACGCGCCTCCCAGTCGGCAACATTCTCGCGCAACAGATCCTCGCCGGTGATGCCGAGGTCGACCGACCCCTGCCCGATCTCGCCGGCAATTTCAGATGCGGACAGGAAGGCCACCTCGATGCTGTCCATGCCTTCGATGCGGGCGCGGTATTTGCGCTCGTCACCCGGCAGGCTGACGGCAAGCCCGACCTTGGCCAGGACCTCCAGCGCCTGCTCCTTGAGCCGGCCTTTCGACGGCAGCGCCAGCGTGATCATGACGCCGTCTCCCGCAGCGCCTCGATGCGGTCGAGCCAGACCGAAAAACCGACGCCGGGGATCGGCGTCTTGGCGCCGAGCAGCGTCAGCAGGCGGTCATAGCGGCCGCCGCCGGCCAGCGGCCGCTCGCCATTTTCCACCGCGATCTCGAAGACCAAGCCGGTGTAATAGTCGAGCGGGCGGCCGAAGGCTGCGTCGTAGTGAATTGTCGCGGTCGGAAGGCCATGCGCTTCGATCGCCTTGGCGCGGGCGGCAAAATTGTCGAGTGCCGCGCCCAGCGACAGGCCAGCGCTTGCCGCGAAGGCCTCGAGCGCCTGGGCCGCACTGCCAAGCGGCACGTCGATCGCCAGAAATGTCTTCAGCGCCGAGAACGCCTCGTTGGAGAGCCGCACGCTGCGCAATTCGGCCTTCTCGATCAGGCGGCGCGCAATGTCGGACGGCGAACGTCCGGCCGATGCCGACAGGCCGGTTTCCTCCATACCGCCGGCGATATGCGCGGAAAGCCCGTCCAGATCGCCATCGAGGACAAGAGCCGCGACCGGGCCGGAAAGCTGGCCGTTGCGCGGCGGATTGGCGAGGTCGGCAAGCGCCGCCTCCAGCATCGATGCCGAGCCGAAGGCGCGGGCAAGGCGCATGCGCCAGCCGCGCGGCAGGCCGAGTGCGGCGAGCACCGCCTCGAAAATGGTCTGATCGCCAAGCGTGACGTCCAGCGTCTTGCCGGGCAGCGCCAGCAACAGCAGCGCATGCGCGTCGGCCAGCGAGCGGGCGTCGGCCTGCGGTGTGTCGCGGTCGCCGAGATCCTCGATGCCGGCCTGGAAGAACTCGTTGCCGCCCTCGCGGCGCTGGCGAAACACCTCGCCGAGGTAGGAATAACGGCGCGGCGTGCCGGCCTGGCTGGCGATATGGTCGAGGCAGACCGGAATGGTGAATTCCGGTCTGAGACACAGCGTCTTGCCGGTCTCGCTCTCGGTGAGAAAAATGCGGCGGCGCAGATCCTCGCCGGCCATGTCGAGGAACGGATCGGCCGGCTGCAGCACCGCGACCTCGACCGCATGCGTGTTGCGCGCGGCGAAGAGGTTGGCGATGTCGGCGGCGATGGCGGGATAGCGGGAAGTCATGGATAGGTTGGGCGCGAGGCGCCCCCCTCTGGCCTGCCGGCCATCTCCCCCCCAAGGGGGGAGATCGGCAGCTTGCGGCTCAGCGCCTCTTCTTCAGCGCTGGAGATTGGAGAAAGCATGCGCGGCATCCAATCTCCCCCCTTGAGGGGGAGATGGCCGGCAGGCCAGAGGGGGGTGCTCAAGCGCCACCTTTCGCGCGATCGGCTGCCTGCGCAGCCAGGATCTTCCTGACCTCACCAACCAGCCCGCTCTCCGCCACCGTCACCTGCGCCGGCCGTGCCGCGCGCCATTCGGCGTTGTCGGATATCTCGGCCGACATGCGCGCGCCTTCGATCAAATCCTTGATCTGCACCTCGCTTTTGGCGCGCTCGTCGCCGCCCTGGATGATGGCGACCGGGCTGCCGCGGCGGTCGGCATATTTCAACTGCGCCTTCATGCCGGCGCCGCCGAGATACATCTCCGAGCGTATGCCGGCGGCGCGCAGTTCGGCCACCATCTTCTGGTAGCGGCCGAGGCTTTCGGTGTCCTTGTCCATCACCAGCACGACGACCGGTGCGATCACATCCGACATGTCGAGCTTGCCGAGGTTCTTCAGCGCCGTCATTAGCCGGGAGACGCCGATGGAAAAGCCTGTCGCCGGCACCGGCTCGCCACGGAAACGCGAGACCAGCCCGTCATAGCGGCCGCCACCGCCGACCGAGCCGAAGCGCACGATCTGGCCGTCCTCGTTGGGAATTTCGGCGAGCAGTTCGGCCTCGAAGACCGGACCGGTGTAGTATTCAAGGCCGCGTACGACGGATGGGTCGATCTTAATTCGTGCCGGTCCATATCCAGCTGCGTCGCAAAGCAACGCAATTTCTTCGAGTTCGTTCAAGCCTGCTTCACAAGCCGATATGTTTCCGAGAGAGTTTTTCAGATCTTGTACGGTGGCATGGTTGCTGGTGCGCATTTCGCCGACTGCGGCGACGCAGTTCATCACCAGCTCGATCTGTTGCTTGTCCAGTCCAGCGCCCTTTGTAAAATCTCCGCTCTCGTCCTTTCGTCCGGTGCCCAGCAACAACTGCACACCTTCCACACCCAGCTTGTCCAACTTATCGACGGCGCGCAGCACCGTCAGCCGGCGCCCGGCATTCTCCTCACCACCGAGACCAATCGCCTCCAGAACGCCATCCAGCACCTTGCGGTTGTTGACTCGGATGACGTAGTCGCCGCGCTTTATGCCGAGCGCCTCCATCACGTCTGCCATCATCATCGCCATCTCGGCATCCGCCGCCACGCCCGGTGTGCCGATCGTATCGGCGTCGAACTGCATGAACTGGCGGAAGCGGCCGGGGCCGGGCTTTTCGTTGCGGAACACCCAGCCGGAGCGATAGCTGCGATAGGGCTTCGGCAGCTTTTCATAATTTTCGGCGACGAAACGCGCCGTCGGCGCGGTCAGGTCGTAGCGCAGCGACAGCCATTGCTCGTCGTCGTCCTGGAAGGAGAACACACCTTCGTTCGGGCGATCCTGGTCGGGCAGGAATTTTCCCAGCGCATCGGTGTATTCGATCAGCGGCTGGTCGACAGGCTCGAAACCATAAAGCTCATAGACCGAGCGGATCGTCGCCATCATCTTCTCGACGGCGCGGATATCGTCGGCGCTGCGGTCGGCAAAGCCACGCGGCAGCCGCGCTTTCGTCTTTTCCGATTTGTCGGCCATGGGATGGATACTCGGTGTTTCGTGGCGTTGCGCGGTAGGAAATTTCCTATTTCCGCGGCGCGCGTGTCCTAACCGATGCAGCCCGGAGCGGCAAGGGTTTGCGCCTTTGCTGAAACAAACTGCGCCAAAAGGAAACAATTCCGCCATGGGTGCGGCATCGTGCCGACACAATTAGAGCCGATAAGCACGCCGAAACAAGGGGTTCGGGCCATGACCACGGCAGGAAAGTTCGACATCGAACACAGCGGCGTCCGCGAACTGCCGGCGCGGCTGCGGCCGGCGGGCAGCAATGCATCCGTGACGACAAGCCAGATGGCAGGTCCGTTCGAGATCAGTGCCGACGAGCGCAAGGGCTCGACGGTGCGCGATGCGCTGATGACCGGCCTGCTGGTGATCTATCCGGCCTTCGCCGCGCTGGCGGCGATCGTCGCCGGCCTGTTCCTGACCGGCGCCAGCGGAACCTGACTGCTGCTCATTTCGGGCGCTTGAATTTCTTCCGCTCCGCTTCGACCTCCTTGCGGCAGACGCAGCCTTCGAGATGGTCGTTGACCAGGCCCATCGCCTGCATGAAGGCGTAGACGGTGGTTGGGCCGACGAAGCTCCAGCCGCGCTTTTTCAATTCCTTTGAAATCCGCACCGAAACCGCCGTCGTCGGATTGGCGCGCAGATGGGCGACGTCGACGATCTCGGGCCGTTCGTCCGGGCCTGGCTCGAATTTCCAGAACCATGCCGCCAGCGAGCCGAATTCGTCGGCCATTTCGCGGGCGCGCTTGGCGTTGTTGATGGTCGAGACGATCTTGCCGCGATGGCGGATGATGCCGGCATTGCCGACCAGGCGCTCGACATCCTTGTCGGTGAAGGCCGCAACCTTGTCGAACTCGAAATTGGCAAAAGCCTCGCGAAAGTTCTCGCGCTTGCGCAGGATGGTCAGCCAGGACAGGCCCGACTGAAACCCTTCGAGGCAGATCTTTTCGAACAGCCTGCGGTCGTCGGAAACAGGCCGTCCCCATTCATGGTCGTGATAGTGCAGATAGTCGGGCAGATTGCCGTGCCAGAAGCAGCGTGAGATGCCATCGGGGCCGGCGAGCAGGCCGGTATCTTCGTTTGCCATCACAAGAAATCCATTCGTTAATGCGTCTTTGCGCTGATTTTACCGCGGCTTTACCAGATTCCTGAACTGGCCGGTAACCACACCAAAAGGTTTACTGACAAAGCGGCATTTTACGCATTCCGATTCATGTTTCGGTTGCCGCTTCGCGCCAAGGATCGCGCAACCGGGGGCACTTTCCCCCGCGTGTCAGACGATCAAGGTGCGTTCCGATGAATATCCTTTTGCATTCCGTGCTCGGCGCCGCGGCCCTGCTTGCGGCCGGCGCCACGTCCTCTTATGCGGATGACCGCTATGCCGACCGGCCGCCGGTGATGGTGAGCCCCGACCTTTCTGCACCCTGGGTGCTGCAGCTGGGCCGCGCCCCGGGCATCGTGCGGCAGAACCGGCAGATCGCGCAGCAGCCGCGCCCGCGCTACGCGCAACCGATGCGGCCCGACCAGGTGCGCACCGCAGCCGTGCAGGCGCCTGCCAAGCGTGTGGTCATGCGGCCGCAGATCAACCCGATCTACCTGCCGCAGGAAGTCGCCTATGACGGGCCGCAGAAGCCGGGCACGATCGTCATCGATACGACGCAGAATTTCCTCTATCTGGTCGAGAAGAACGGCAAGGCGCGGCGCTATGGCGTCGGCACCGGCAAACCCGGCTTCGAATGGTCGGGCACGCACAAGATCACCAACAAGCGCGTCTGGCCGGACTGGCGTCCGCCGGCGGTGATGATCAAGCGCGAGGCCGCCAAGGGCCGCTATCTGCCGACCTATCTCGCCGGCGGCGAAGAAAACCCGCTCGGCGCGCGCGCGCTCTATCTCGGCACGACGGAATACCGCATCCACGGCACCAACCAGCCATGGACGATCGGCGGCGCGGTGTCGTCGGGCTGCATCCGCATGCGCAACGAGGACGTGGTTGACCTCTACGAGCGGGTGAACGTCGGAACGACCGTGGTGGTGATATAGTGACTGCGAATCAGCCGGTTAGGCAGCGCTGAGTCGTTTTTGGCGTGGCTGTTGCCCTCAAGCCATAGCGCGCTTTTTGGGAGACGTGCTTAGACTGCCAAAGAGTAAACGGGGGACGGGCCGTGTGGGGATGCGGCCAGTCACGAAAGGGCAGCACGGGAAACCGCGCTGCCCTTTCGCTTTTTGTGCGACAGGTCGCCCCGGAGGCAGGGCGTTTCGTTTTCGGGGCTGATTTGCCGGCCGTGCTCTGCTATTGCAGCGCACAATTCGCCGAGCCAAGATCCCCCGCTCCAAAAGGTCCCAGCCATGTCCCGCCCCGATGACAGCCGCTATCTCAAGGGTGGCCCGGTTGCCCAGCGTATCATCGCCGCCGTGCGCGAGGATGCCGCGATCGCGAGAGCCGAAGGTTTCCCGCCCAAGCTGGTGTCGATCACCGTTGGCGACACCGCGGCGGTTGACGTCTATGTGCGCAACCAGCGCGCCAAGGCGGAACTCGCCGGCATCGGCTTCGAGGAACGGCGCTTTGGGGCCGACATCAGCGCCGGTGAGTTGGAAGCAGCGATCCATGGCCTGAACGCCGATCCCAGAGTCACCGGCATCATCATCCAGCGGCCGGTGCCGGCGCATATCCCGATCAAGACGCTGCAGGCGGCGGTGCATCCGCTTAAGGACGTCGAGGGCATGCACCCGGCCTCGATCGGCAACATCGTCTACAACCAGCTCGATCTGGCGCCCTGCACGGCAGCGGCCTCGGTCGAGCTGCTCAAGGAAACCGGCCTCGACCTCAAGGGGCTCGAAGTGGTCATCGTCGGCCACTCCGAGATCGTCGGCAAGCCGATCGCCTTCCTGTTGATGAGCGAAGGCGCGACGGTGACAGTGTGCCATCACATGACGCGCTCGGTGGCGGCGCATGCGCGGCGCGCCGATGCGCTGTTCGTCGCCGTCGGCAAGCCGCGGCTGATCAAGGCCGACATGGTCAAGCCCGGTGCCGCAGTGATCGACATCGGCATCAATTCGGAGATCGGACCCGACGGGCAGAGCCGCATCGTCGGCGACGTCGACACCGACAGCGTCAGGGAGGTCGCCTCTTGGATCACGCCGGTGCCGGGCGGCGTCGGCCCGATCACCGTGGCGATCCTGCTGCGCAACACGATGGTGGCGCTCGACCGCCAGCGCGCCCTCTACAACGCGACGTACGGCGTGGCGGACAAACTCGCGGCGGAATAGACCCGCAATCGAGCAGCCGGGTACGCCGTCACTCGGCAGCGACAAGCCTTTCCTCGGAAACGCCTTCCGGCCGCGGCCCGCCATAGGCCCAGTCGAGCAGTTTTATCGTGTGCACCACCGGGAGCTTCGCAGCCGACGCGATCTGGGTGATGCAGCCGATATTGCCGGTGGCGACGATTTCGGCGCCCGTCGCCTCGATGTTCCTCACCTTGCGGTCGCGCAGCCTTGCCGAAATCTCGGATTGCAGGATGTTGTAGGTGCCGGCCGAGCCGCAGCACAGATGTCCCTCGCGCGGCTCGCGCACGACGAAGCCGGCTTTGGTGAGCAGTTCCTTCGGCTGGCGGGTGATCTTCTGGCCGTGCTGCAGCGAACAGGCGGAGTGATAGGCGACGACGGTGCCGGGCTTACGGACCGGTTTGGGCAGGTCGAGAGCGGCGAGATATTCGGTGATGTCCTTGGCCAGCGCCGAGACGCGCGCCGCCTTTTCGGCATAGGCCGGATCGAGGCGCAGCATGAAGCCGTAATCCTTGATGGTGGTGCCGCAGCCCGACGCTGTGATGATGATGGCATCGAGCCCGCCGTTCTCGATGGCGCGCGTCCAGGCGTCGACGTTCTGTCTCGCCGAAGCAAGAGCCGCCTGCTCGCGGCCCATATGATGCACCAGCGCGCCGCAACAGCCCTCCCCCTCCGGCACCACCACCTCGACACCCAGCCGCGTAAGTAGAGAGATCGTCGTGTCGTTGATGGCGGGGTCGAGCACCGACTGTGCGCAGCCGGTGAGGATGGCGACGCGACCCTTTTTTGTCCCCTGCCCGGCATGGATGCCCGGAGACGCCATCGGCGACGCCGTGGGGATCGAGACCGGAGCGAGCTTGAGCATGGCACCGAGCGGCTTCAGCGCCGGGATCTTTTCGAACAGACCGACAAAGGGTTTTCCCAGCTTCGCCAGTTTCAGCGCGGCGCGAAAGCGCGCGGGATAGGGCAGCACGAAGGCCAGCATGGCGCGGGTCAGCCGATCAAGCAGCGGGCGCCTGTAGGTCTCCTGGATATGGGCGCGGGCGTGGTCGACCAGATGCATGTAGTTGACGCCCGACGGGCAGGTGGTCATGCATGCCAGGCAGGACAGGCAGCGGTCGATATGGGTGACGATCTCCTTGTCGGCCGGACGACCGTTCTCCAGCATGTCCTTGATCAGGTAGATCCGCCCGCGCGGCGAATCCAGTTCGTTGCCCAGCGTCACATAGGTCGGGCAGGTGGCGGTGCAGAAGCCGCAATGCACGCATTTGCGCAGGATCTTCTCCGATTCCGCCACATGCGGATCGGCAAGCTGGGCAGTTGAGAAATTGGTCTGCACGCAAAAGTCCTTACCATCTGAGCATGATCTTTTCCGAAAACCGGTTCCCACTTTTCGCTGTCGCGGACCTTCGGTTCGGGATCATGCTCTATTGTCCGAGCAACCAGCTTTCCGGGTTCTTGACCGGCTCGCCGCGCTGCAACGCCTGGATGCCCAGAATGCAGCGGGCGATGAACCAGACGGCGACCGCAAACATCAGCAGGAAGCCTATCGCTACAAAGATCAACACCATCGAGATCAGCGCGTAGAGCAGGCCGATCCAGAAGGTGCGGATCAGGAATGTATAGTGGCTCTCGACGAAGCCACCGGCCTTGCCGCGATTGATGTAGGCGAGCACGATGCCGACAAGGCCGGTGATGCCGATGACGAGGCCGGCGAGATAGAGGATATAGATGACCAGGGCGTTGATCGCGCCCGGCTCCAGCCAGCGGTCGGTCTGGCGCGGTGTGTTCTGGCCTGGATTGGTGTTGCTCATGATGCTGCTCCCTCCGTTGTCGGGTTCAGAGTAGCAGAGCCTGAGCCCGGCGCCATGCGGCCGGGGTTAAGGATCGCCTTGGGGTCGAATTCGGCCTTGAGCCGCGCCGACAGGGCCGCGAGATGCGGGGCCTGCGGCTCGAACACCGGCACGGCGGCGCGATGCGATAGGGCGGCACGCACCAGCGTCGCGTGGCCGCCGCCATGCTTGCGGATCAGCCCGCGCAGCAGGCTCGCCTCGGGATCCCCCGCCTCCATGCGCAGCCAGATCAGCCCGCCCTGCCAGTCGTAGAAGGCGCTGACGCCGGCCTGCATGCGCAGCGTCAGCACCATCTGATGCGCCTGCGACGGCGCCATCGAGACGCGCCAGACCGGTTTTTCCGTGCCGTCGGCGAAGGGCACGCAATCGCGGACATCGCGCCAGATGGTCTTCGACGCCTCGCCCGCAATCTCCTGCAGCGGACCAGCCTTGCCGAGCAGCTGCTTCAGCGCGGCGATGCGGTAGGCGACCGATGGGCCGAACCCGTCGACGCGCAGGAGAGTCGCGGCTTCGCTGCCAAGGTGACCGGCGGCGACGCGCGCGGCGACGCGTTCGGGCAGATGAGCGGCACTCGACACTTCGGCGCTGGATCCGAGTGCCAACGCCATGGCGGTAGTGGCCGCATCATCGAGCAGGCCACGGATGGCGAGCGTGACCTCGGTCTCGGCCGCCGGCAGCACCTTGAAGGTGACGTCGGTGAGCACGGCAAGCGTGCCCCAGCTGCCAGCCATCAGCTTGGAGAGGTCGTAGCCGGTGACATTCTTGACCACGCGGCCGCCGGACTTGAAGGCCTCGCCGCGACCGGCAACCGCGCTGATGCCGAGGATATGATCGCGCGCCGCCCCCGCCTTCAGCCGATGCGGGCCGGAAAGGTTGGCGGCCAGCACGCCGCCGATAGTGCCCTTTCCGGGCATACCGCCGAGCAGCGGGCCGTAGTCCATCGGCTCGAAGGCCAGCTGCTGACCGTTTTGCGCCAGGAGTTGTTCGATCTCGGCGAGCGGCGTGCCGGCTCTGGCCAACAGCACCAGTTCGGCCGGCTCATAGAGCGTGACGCCGGTGAGCTTCGACAGGTCGAGCGTGTGCTCGCTCTGCTGCGGTCGGCCGATGCCGCGCTTGGAGCCATGGCCAAGGATTTCCAGCGGCGCGTCTTCCGCCGCCGCCCATTGGACGGTGGAAAGGGTTTCGGCTGCGGTGGCGGGGGTGAAGGTGGTCATCGGACGACCGCGCCATTTGCAAATGCGAAAACGCGGCGTTCCTTCGCGCCCCCCTCTGTCCTGCCGGACATCTCCCCCACATGGAGGGAGATTGGCAGCTTCTGCGCTGAGCCCATTCCTGTAACGTCGGAGATTGGCGAAAGCCGCAGTGACAGCCGATCTCTCCCCATGTGGGGGAGATGTCCGGCAGGACAGAGGGGGGCGCGAAGGAACGCCGACACGTCGACTTGAGACGCCATCACCATCAAAACCTCGGAATGTCCGGAAACGCCACCTGCCCGCGATGCACGTGCATCCGCCCCAGCTCGGCGCAGCGGCGCAGCTGCGGGAAGACCTTGCCGGGGTTGAGCAGATGGTTGGGATCGAAGGCGCATTTGACCCGCATTTGCTGGTCGAGGTCGATCTGGTTGAACATTTCCGGCATCAGGTCGCGCTTTTCGACGCCGACCCCGTGCTCGCCGGTCAGCACGCCGCCGACCTTGACGCAGAGCCGCAATATGTCGGCGCCAAAGCTTTCGGCCTTGTCGAGCTCGCCCGGCACGTTGGCATCGTAGAGGATCAGCGGGTGCAAATTGCCATCACCGGCGTGGAAGACGTTGGCGACGCCGAGCCCGTATTTTTCGGAGAGTTCGCGCATGCCGGCGAGCACGCGCGGCAGTTCCTTGCGCGGGATGGTGCCGTCCATGCAGTAATAGTCGGGCGAGATGCGGCCAACCGCCGGGAAGGCCGCCTTGCGACCGGCCCAGAAGCTCAGCCGCTCCTGCTCCGATTGCGAGATGCGGCAGGTGGTCGAGCCGTTCTTGTAGGCGATCGCCTCGACGAGACCGATCAGGTGGTCGACCTCGACACCCGGCCCGTCGAGCTCGACGATCAGCAGCGCCTCGACATCGAGCGGATAGCCGGCATGGACGAAATCTTCCGCCGCGTGGATCGCCGGGCGGTCCATCATCTCCATGCCGCCGGGGATGATGCCGGCTCCGATGATGTCGGCGACGCACTGGCCGCCCTGCTCGCTGGTCGCGAAGCCGATCAAAAGCGCCCGCGCCGTCTCCGGCTTCTTCAGGATGCGCACGGTGACCTCGGTGACCACACCGAGCAGGCCTTCTGAGCCGGTCATGACGCCGAGCAGGTCGTAGCCTTCTGAGTCCAGATGCCTGCCGCCGAGCCGCACCACTTCGCCATTCATGAGCACCATCTCGATGCCGAGCACATTGTTGGCGGTGAGGCCGTATTTCAGGCAGTGCACGCCGCCGGAATTCTCCGCGACGTTGCCGCCGATCGAGCAGGCGATCTGGGAGGATGGATCGGGGGCATAGTAAAAACCCTCCTGCTCGACGGCGGTGGTGATGCCGAGATTGGTGACACCCGGCTGGGCAACGACGGCGCGGTTCGGAAAATCGATCTCGAGGATGCGGTTGAAGCGGCTCATGACCAGGAGCACGGCGTCTTCGAGCGGCAGCGCGCCGCCGGACAGCGAGGTGCCGGAGCCGCGCGGCACGACGCGGATGTTGCGGTCGTTGCAATATTTCAGCACGCGCGAGACCTGCGCCACAGTCTCCGGCAGCACGACAACCAGCGGCAGTTGCCGGTAGGCTGTGAGGCCGTCGCTCTCGAAGGCGCGCATGGAGTTCTCGGCATCGACGACGCCCTCGCCCGGCACGATGATGCGCATGTCGGCGACGATCTCGTCGCGCCGGCGCATCGTGGCATCGTCTGGCTTCGGCATGGCCAGGCCGGACATCAGCAGGCTCCATCGCTTGACTGGTAAAAATCTTTTACCAGCTAGTGGCAGCTGTTGCAAACCCCGCTTTGGTCAAAATCGAAAGCCGGCCATGAAACGGCCTTCCGCAGCGGCAATGTGCCGCTGCGCGCCGATCACATCTGCAGCAAGGCCGGCTGGCCTATTCGCCGGGATGTTTCGCCGGTTCGGAGTGCATGCGCTGCACGCGGCGCACGCCCCACCAGACAAGCAGCACGGCAACAGGCACCGAGGCCGCGGTGACGACTTCCGGCGCAAAGGCATGGCCAAAGATCGAGGCGCCCTTGGCCAGATAGGAGATAAGGCCGACGACATAGTAGGAGACGGCGGCGACCGAAAGCCCTTCCACCGTCTGCTGCAGGCGCAGTTGCAGGCGGGCACGATTGTTCATCGACGCCAACAGGTCGCGGTTCTGTTTCTCGACTTCGACGTCGACCCAAGTGCGCAGCAAAGTCGTGGCGCGGGTGAGCTTGCGCGACAGATTGGCCTGGCGTTCCTCGACCGAACGGCAGGTGCGCATGGCGGGCGCGACGCGCCGCTGCAGGAAGCCGCCCCAGGTGTCGTAGCCAGGCACCGCCTCTTCCTCCAGCGCCTCCAGCCGCTCGACGACGATGCCGTCATAGGCGCGGCTGGCGCCGAAGCGGTAGAGGCTGGAGGCGGCATCGGCCTCGAGTTCCGCGGCAAGCTCGGTCAGGTCAGCGAGCAAGGTCTGGCTGTCGCGGGTCTCGGCGACCTTCATTTCCAGCGTGGTCTGCGCCAGCCTGTCTTCGATGCGGCGGGCACGGCCCGACAGCGTCAAGGCCAGCGGCAGGCCGAGCATGGCCAGCGTGCGGTAGGTCTCGATGTCGATCAGCCGCTGTGACAGCGCGCCGGTCCGCGCCGGCGTCAGGCCGCGATCGAGTACCAGGATGCGGGTCATGCCGTCGCCGTCCTGGCGGAAGTCGGTGATGATGGCGGCATTGCCGCGCTCGACCAGCGAATAGCACAGGCTGGTCGGGTCGAAGCCGGCGATCAGCCTCTCGCTCGCCTGCGTCCATTTGCGGATTTCCAGCCGGATGCCGGAAATGACCGTTCCCGGCGGCGAAAACCCGTTGCCGAAGGGAGAGTCCTCCTGCGCCCTACCGCTCTCGGAAAGCGGCCCTTCCCACAGATAGGTCGAGAATTCCGTGTGCCGTTCCCAGCGCAGCGTGCCCTTGCCCCATTTCATGGCATGGTGGCGGGCTTGACGGTCAGGCGCGGCGATGCCGAGGCGCCGTGACAGTTCGGAGAGCACGGCCATGTCGACGCCGGAACCGCCCTCGGTCATGAAGGCAAGCTGCACCAGCACGCGCGGCTTCTCGATCAGCGGATGCGGGCGGGCATGCACCTCGCCGAGCGCGCCCGGCCGTCCCTCATGCGCCGGGAAACCCATGACGGCGCCCTGGGCGCGCGGCTGGAATTCGAGATTGGACGTCTCGTCCGACACGGCTGGTCCCCCTGTTTTCGA
Organism: Mesorhizobium sp. CNPSo 4689; assembly: GCF_057784325.1. NCBI lineage: Bacteria > Pseudomonadati > Pseudomonadota > Alphaproteobacteria > Hyphomicrobiales > Phyllobacteriaceae > Mesorhizobium > Mesorhizobium sp. CNPSo 4689. Next base: position 81,135 of record NZ_JBWLUZ010000012.1, on the reverse strand, counting down.
CCCTTCGTGCAATGGCGTCCTCTTGCGGCAATCGGCCAGGCACGTAAACAGCAAAGTTTAGCAACGGCCTATATGCGGGCGCGCCCTGATAACCGGGCAGATCGTACGAATTGGATAATTAATTTGACCAGTTGGCGACACTGGCTTTAATCTGCGCGACACCGGCAAGATTTCCCAGGCGCCCCTTTGAGCGACATTTTCTCCAGGATCGAGCATTCGCGCACCGCCGACGAGGTGGTGCAGCAGATCGAGAGCCTGATCCTCGAAGGCGTGCTGCGCACCGGCGACCGGCTGCCCGGCGAGCGCGAGCTGGCGCGCCAGTTCGAGGTGTCGCGGCCGATCCTGCGCGACGCGCTGAAATCCCTCGAGGGGCGCGGCCTGCTGACGACACGGCCGGGCGGCGGCACCCATGTCGCCGACGTCATCGGCCAGCTGTTCACCAAGCCGGTGACCGACCTGATCTCCATGCATCGCAAGGCGGTGACCGACTATCTGGAGTACCGCCGCGAGATCGAGGCCATCGCCGCCGAATATGCGGCGCGGCGCGCCACATCAGACGACCTTGCGCTGCTCGATCGCATCATGGCGCGCATGGACGAGGCGCACCGCACCGGCGACTTCGACGACGAGGCGGGAATCGACATCGAGTTCCATCATGCGGTCTGCGAATGCGCGCACAACATGATCCTCCTGCACACGCTACGCTCCTGCTACCGGCTCTTGTCGGAAGGCGTGTTCCAGAACCGGCTCTTGGTGTTCACCGTGACCGGCGCGCGCGAGGCGCTGCTTGCGCAGCACAGGGCGATCTACACCGCGATCAAGGCGGGCGATCCGGCGGCCGCCCGGCAGGCGGCGATGGACCACATCTCCTATGTCGAGCGCTCGATGCTCGAGGCCGAGCGCAGCGGCGACTGGCGGCGTGTGTCGCGGCTTCGGCTCAGGCAGCGTTCCGAAGCCGGCGACGGCGCGCCAAGACAACGAATTAGTGAACCCGCGGAAAAACCATGAGCAGCATTCTCACCATCGCCGATCTCAAGGATCTCGCGCGCCGCCGCGTGCCGAAGATGTTTTTCGACTATGCCGATTCCGGCGCCTGGACGGAGAGCACCTACCGCGCCAACGAAGAGGATTTCGGCAAGATCAAGTTCCGCCAGCGCGTGCTGGTCGACATGAGCAACCGCTCGCTGGAATCGACCATGATCGGCGAGAAGGTAGCGATGCCGGTGGCATTGGCGCCAACCGGCCTGACCGGTATGCAGCATGCCGATGGCGAGATGCTGGCGGCGCAGGCGGCGGAGGAGTTCGGCGTGCCGTTCACGCTGTCGACGATGAGCATTTGCTCGATCGAGGATGTCGCTTCGGTGACGAAGAAGCCGTTCTGGTTCCAGCTCTATGTGCTGCGCGACAAGGATTTCGTGCTGAACCTGATCGACCGGGCGAAGGCGGCGAAATGCTCCGCCCTGGTGCTGACGCTCGACCTGCAGATTCTCGGCCAGCGCCACAAGGATGTCCGCAACGGGCTTTCGGCGCCGCCCAAGATGACGCTGGCCAACATTGCCGACATCGCGATGCGCCCGCGCTGGTGGATGGGCATGGCCGGCACCAAGCGCCGGACCTTCCGCAACATCGTTGGCCACGCCAAGGGCGTCGGCGACGTCGCCTCGCTGGCATCGTGGACGACGGAGCAGTTCGACCCGCAGCTCTCGTGGAAGGACGTGGCCTGGATCAAGGAACGCTGGGGCGGCAAGCTGATTCTGAAAGGCATCCTCGACAAGGAGGACGCGCTGATGGCGGCCAAGACCGGCGCCGACGCCATCGTCGTTTCCAACCATGGCGGGCGCCAGCTCGACGGCGCGTCGTCGTCGATCAGTGTGCTGGAGGAGATCGCCGACGCGGTCGGTGACCAAATCGAGGTGCATATGGATGGCGGCATCCGCTCAGGCCAGGACGTGCTGAAGGCGCTGTGCCTCGGCGCCAAGGGCACCTATATCGGCCGCCCCTTCCTCTATGGCCTCGGCGCGATGGGCAAGGAAGGGGTCACCATGGCGCTGGAAATCATCCGCAAGGAGATGGACATAACACTGGCGCTTTGCGGCAAGCGCCTGGTGACCGACATGGGCAAGGATCAGCTTCGGCGCTAGGGGCTTGTTCACTGTTTGGCCCTAGCGTCTCCCGTGACGGTTCCGTCGTGGAGACGAACAAGCATTGACCCGGCCCGGCATCCACTTTCTCGACGCGCGCGGACCGCAAGGCATGCGGCTCTACGCGATCGGCGACGTGCATGGCCGGCTCGACCTGCTCAGCGCCATGCATCGCCGGATCGAAAGCGAGATCGAACATAAGCCAACCGACGACTGGCGCGTCATCCATCTCGGCGACTATGCCGACCGCGGACCGGACTCCAGGGGCGTCATCGATTTCCTGATCGAAGCCCGCAAACGTGATCCGCGCCACCTGATGCTGGCCGGCAATCACGACATCGGCTTCCTCGATTTTCTCGACACCCCCGACCCGGACGGGCTGTTCATGCGCTTTGGCGGGGTGCAGACGGCGCAGTCCTATGGCGTGTCGCTGACCGCCGACGCCAGCTGGTTCGGGAAGGCGGAGTCGGTGCGACGGGGACATGCGGCACTGGTCGAGGCCGTTCCGCAGAGCCATATCGACTTCCTGCAGTCGCTGGCGTTTTCAGTGACGTTCGGCGATTTCTTCTTCTGCCATGCCGGTATCAGGCCGGGCATTCCACTCGAGCAGCAGAGCCCACAGGACCTGATCTGGATCCGCGAAATCTTCCACGACCATCCCGGCCTCTACGAGAAGATCGTGGTGCATGGCCATACGCCGGTGCCGGAAGCCGAAGTGATGGCCAACCGCGTCAATGTCGACACGCTCGCCTGGCATTCAGGCAAACTCACCGCGCTCGCCATTGACGGCGCGGACAAGCGTATCCTGACGGTGACTGGCGAAGGCGAAGGGTTTTAGCGGAGGGCGGCGGTGACGCCGTAGCCGTCGACGGCCTGATGGTTGTTGGCTGCATCGGCCGAATAGATGCCGAGACCGCACAGCACGATGGCAGACAGCATGACAAAGGAGAGAAGTGCTGCTTTCACGGACGTCATCTCTTGTTGAGCTCGCTGCATCTGTGCACGAGGCGGTTACCAATGCGTTGAAACGAAAAATTCGTCTCAAAGTTTCGACGATTTCGCGCTTCTAGGCCGATTCTGTATCGGCCATGTGTCGCGCGGGTCACACGAAAGGTTCATCGCGGTTGCATGGAAGATGCAGAGCGCGCCTTCTAGGCTGGCGGCCGGCCACAGACCAAGGATGAAAGGGGTTTTCCCCAGATGGATCCGGCGCCGCGTGCCAAATATGTCACGCAGCACAGCGGCTGCGCCGAGCATTGGGTGCTCAGATCGTCGCTACCCAGGCGCGGGCAATTGCAAGGCCGGCGGCATCGGCATCCGGCCCGTTGCGGGCCATTTCGCCGTCGAGCCGGTCGTGCCAGTCGGGATGCCGCTCGGCAATGAGCGAAGCGAAGGACGTGCTCCAGTCGCGCACCATCGGGCGGTCCGCCTCGAAATGGAACTGGAAGCCGTAGACGGCGCGGCCGATGCGGAACGCCTGGTTCTCGGCAATGGCGCTGCCGGCCAGCCGCACGGCATTGTCCGGCAGGACGAAGGTGTCGTCGTGCCATTCGAAGATCGGGAATTTTTCGGGAAGTGCCGCAAGCACCGGATCCGTCTTCGCCTCAGGCGTCAACGACACCCTGTGCCAGCCGAATTCGGTGGCGCCGCCGATCTGGTTCTCGCCGCCAAAGGCACGCGCCAGCAGCTGGCTGCCGAGACATATGCCGAGCACCGAGCGGTCCTTGTCGGCAAAGTCGCGCGTCAGGTCGAGCAGGCCGGGGAAATACGGGCAATTCTCGTCGTCGAGCGCGTTCTGGGCGCCGCCGAGCACCACCATCGCATCGTGCTCTGCCGCATCGTCCGGCAACGGGTCGCCTTGATACGGCCGGCGCAAGTCGATATGGGCGCCCGCCTCGACAAGAGCCGCACCAATCTGGCCAAGTCCCTCATTGTCGAAATTCTGGACGACCAGGACCCGCATCGAAAACCTGCTGACATGAAAACGATGCAACGAGCGATATCATGGCGCCAGCATTGCAGCCAAGATGCGCATTCGGGGAGTAAGCTATGCCACTGCAGAACCGGGTCGATCCGTTCGGCGCCATCCACGCCGTGCCCGAACGCGGGATGTTCACCGGCAATCGCGGCATCATCCATGACCCCGATACGAAGACGCTGCTCAAGAAACGCTGGGCCTTGCCGGCCTGGATCATCTGCGTCTGCCAATTCCGCAATGCGCGGCGCGAACCGATGGGCCGCAACCGGCCGGGTGGCAAGCTAGGCTGGACCGAACTGTTCTTCCTCGACGAGGTGACGGCGCTCGCCGCCGGGCATCGGCCCTGCTTCTTCTGCCAGCGCGAGAGGGCAAAGGATTTCGTCGAACGCTTCGGCGACGCTTTCGGTATCGCCGAGCCGCGCGCGCCTCAGGTCGACAAGCGGCTGCACAATGAGCGGCTAGCCTCGGGCGGCAAGCCGCTGTCCATCGAGTTGGAGGACCTTATCGGCCTTCCGGACGGGACGATGGTCGCGGATGGCGCCTCTGCCTATGCCCTGCGCGGCGGCAAGGGGCTTCGCTGGTCGTTCGCGGGCTATGGCGATGCGAAGGACCTCGACAAGATGGCCAGCCGAACGCTTGGCCTCGTCACGCCGGCGACCACCATTTCGGTGCTGCGGCAAGGCTATTTGCCTGTCTGGCACCCTTCCGCCGATACTTGACGGCAACCCTCGCCTCGCCCATTCCTCGGCGATGCGCGTCAATTACAAGATGCAGCGGCTGTTCGTGGCCGACGATCTCGGAGCAGACATCGAATTCGATGCCGGGCAGCAGCAAAGCCATTACCTGATGCATGTGCTGCGGCTCGGCGAAGGCGCCGAGATCCTGCTGTTCAATGGCCGCGATGGCGAGTGGTCGGCGGTCGTCGGAGCAAAGTCGAAGAAGGCGGTGCGGCTCAAGGTGCTCGCCCTGCAGCGGCCGCAGCCGCCGCTGCCCGATCTCGTCTACTGCTTCGCCCCGCTGAAGCAGGGACGGCTCGACTATCTGGTGCAGAAGGCGGTCGAGATGGGCGCCGGCATCCTGCAGCCGGTCATCACCCAGCACACGCAGGTAGCAAAGCCCTCCATTGATCGGCTGCGTGCCAATGTCGTCGAGGCGGCCGAGCAATGCGGCATACTGGCGGTGCCGGAGGTGCGGGAGGCCGAGAAATTCGAACGCCTGCTCGGCGGCTGGGACAGAGAGCGGCGGCTGATCTTCTGCGACGAGGATGCCTCGACCAACAATCCGCTGCCGGCGCTGCAAGGGTTGAGGGAAAGGAAGCTCGGGCTGCTTGTCGGGCCGGAAGGCGGCTTTTCCGATGACGAGCGCAAGATGCTGCGGGCACTGCCATTCGTCACCGCCATTCCGCTCGGGCCTCGCATCCTGCGAGCCGACACGGCGGCGGTGGCGGCACTCGCGGTGATGCAGGCGACGATTGGGGATTGGTGATCAAATCCTGTTGAGGCGTGGCTCAGGATTTTTCGCTTGATCGGCTGCTGACATTTCGTCCATTTAGCGCCGGCGGTTGTTCCGCCGCTTCCGGAGGGGCCTTTTATGGCGCGCGACACAACCGATTTCCGGCCGATCGAAGGCGTCGACGAACTTGTCGAGCACCTGGCCGAAGGCAACAAGCCACGCGACAAATGGCGCATCGGCACCGAGCACGAGAAATTCCCCTTCTATGTCGACGGCAACGCGCCGGTGCCTTATGGCGGCGAGCACGGTATCCGCGCCATCCTCGAAGGCATGCAGGAAAAGCTCGGCTGGGATCCGATCATCGATGACGGCCGTATCATTGGTCTGGTCGAACCGACCGGTCAGGGCGCGATCTCGCTGGAGCCCGGCGGCCAGTTCGAACTGTCCGGCGCGCCGCTGGAGTCGATCCACCAGACCTGCCGCGAGGGCAACGCGCATCTGGCGCAGGTGCGCGAGATCGCCGAGCCCATGGGCATCCGCTTCCTCGGCCTTGGTGGCAGCCCGAAATGGTCGCTGCCCGACACGCCGAAAATGCCGAAGTCGCGCTACGAGATCATGACGCGCTACATGCCGAAGGTCGGCTCGAAGGGCCTCGACATGATGTACCGCACCTGCACGATCCAGGTGAATCTCGACTTCGAGAGCGAAGCCGACATGCGCCGCAAGATGCAAGTGTCGCTCAAGCTGCAGCCGCTGTCGACGGCGCTGTTCGCCAACTCGCCCTTCACCGAGAGCCGGCCGAACGGATTGCAGAGCTGGCGCGGCGACGTCTGGCGCGACACCGACAACCAGCGCTCGGGCCTGCTCGAATTCTGTTTCTCGCCCGACTTCGGCTTCGCCGACTATGTCGAATGGGCGCTCGACGTACCGATGTATTTCGTCATCCGCGACGGCCACTATCACGACATGACGCACGTCACCTTCCGCCAGTTCATGGCAGGCGCGGCGCGCAACGAGGTGCCCGACGGGCTGCCGACGATGGGCGACTGGGCGAACCATCTGTCGACGCTGTTCCCGGACGTCCGGCTGAAGCGCTTCCTCGAAATGCGCGGCGCCGACGGCGGACCGTGGCGACGTATCTGCGCCCTGCCTGCCTTCTGGGTCGGGCTACTCTATGACGAGGCGGCGCTCGACGCGGCCGAGGCATTGACCTCGAGCTGGACCTACAAGGAGGTCCTGGCGATGCGCAATGTGGTGCCCGAGCACGGCATTGCCGCGCCCTTCCGCAACACGACGCTGCGCGAGATCGCCCGCGACGTGCTGGTCATTTCGCGCATGGGACTGAAGAACCGCGGCAAGAAGAACCGCGACGGCTATGACGAGACCTCGTTCCTCAACACCCTCGACGAGGTCGTGGCGCGCGGCACCACCAGCGCCGAGGAAATGCTTTCGGCCTACCACACGCGCTGGGGCGGCTCGATCGAGCCGGTGTTCATGGAATACGCATATTGAGCCGGCGGGGCATGGCCCGGCCGTAAAAGCCGCTTCAATCGGCGGTGGAAACAACTAGAGCGCCGCGCGTCCTCTCGGACGCACAAAGGACGCTCTAGCACTTTGAATCTACGCATCGTGCTTTCCGAAAATCGATTCCGATTTTCGGGCCGATGCGTTAGGTTTCTCCCAAGAGGATTTCCGGAGGAGAGACCTATGCCTTCCTTGTTCGACATATTGGCGCAAGCCCAGAACGGCAACGGCATGCAGGCGCTTGCCCAGCAGTTCGGGCTTTCAATGCAGCAGACGCAGTCGGCGGTCGAGGCGCTGCTGCCGGCCTTTTCGCAAGGGCTGCGGCGCAACACCGCCGACCCCTATGGGCTCGGCGACTTCATGACGGCGATGGCCAGCGGCCAGCACGCCAAATATTTCGAGGACGCCACCAGGGCCTTCTCGCCGCAGGGTCTTGACGAAGGCAACGGCATTCTGGGGCATCTGTTCGGCTCCAAGGACCTGTCGCGCGCCGTGGCCAGCCAGGCGGCGCAGGCGACCGGCCTCAGCCAGCAGGTGCTGCAGCAGATGCTGCCGGCGATGGCTTCGATGATGATGGGCGGACTGTTCAAGCAGACCACCAACCAGATGCAAGCGGCAGGCGGTTTTGGCGGCGGCGGCAATCCGCTCGGCGAGATCATCGAGCAGATGATGCGGCAGGCTGGCGGCGGTGCGCAGGCGCCGCAGCAACGCCAGGCGCCGCAACCTCAGAGCCCGATGGACAACCCGCTCGGCAAAGTGCTGCAGGACATGTTCGGTGGCGCCGCGCAACAGCCTCAGGATCGGCAATCGCAACCGCAGCAGACTGAGAGCCCGTACGGCGACAACCCGCTGGGCAAGATGTTCGAGGAGATGCTGCGGCAAGGCGGTGGCGGCGGTTTCGGCATGCCGGGCGGCCAGCCCGCGCCACAGGCGCCGCAACCGCGCCAGGCACAGCCGCCGCAGGCCAATCCGAGCGGCAGGCCGAGGAACCCGTTCGACGATCTGTTCGGCAAGATGTTCGAGACCGGCGCCCAGCAGCGCGACGACTATCAGAAGGGCATGGAATCGATCTTCGACCAGTTCAAGCGCGGCATGGACCGGCGGTAAGGTCTCTCGCCAACCTAAGCTGCGTTGAGATTCAGGTCAGGCCAGCATCACTCGACCACCAGCACTCCTTAAAGAAAAGCCCGGTCCTTGGACGGACCGGGCAGGATGCAGGCAGGCCGGCGGGAAACCGGCAGGGAGTGGGAAGCCTGCGATAAACGTTGGTCGCGCCGAACCTCAAGTAGGTTCACCGGCAACCGAAACAGCAAGCAACCGCGATCAAGCCACCTTGCGGGCGATATCCTCGATCGTATCGGCCCGGTCGCTCACGATCGAACGCAGCTTCGCGGTCGGATCGCGGCCGAACGGCAAGTCGATGGCGACGTGCAGGTCGCCGCGCGTCAGGCCGATATCGGCAAGCTCGGCGTCCGACATCTCGCCGAGGCGATAGAAGGCGCGGCGGTTTTTCCAGGCTTGGTAGGCGTTGGCGACCGCATTGATCACACGCGTCGCAACGGCCGGACGCGTGGTGATGCGCGAGGTCTCGGTGGCGAAATCATACGTGGTCATGTCGATCTCCTTCAGATTCGAACAGACGAAGCCGGCCGATCGGCGCTGGAGCACAGCGCCGTTCCGGTCTCGATTCACATGCCTTCATGTGGACAATGCGAATTTGCCACGGCCCGATTGATTAATCCAACGAATGTTTCTAATCTTTAGCATCAACATCAATGATGGATTGACCCGATGAAAGCGCCGCTCGATCTCGATCAGTTGCAGACCTTCATCTCGATTGCCGACACCGGCAGCTTCACCCGCGCGGCGGAAGAAGTGCATCGGACCCAGTCGGCGGTGTCCATGCAGATGCGCCGGCTGGAGGAGCGGATCGGCAAGCCGCTGTTCGAGAAGGACGGGCGCACCAACAAACTGACGGAGGAAGGCGACAAGCTGCTCTCCTACGCGCGGCGGCTGCTTTATCTGAACCGCGAAACATTGGCCGCCTTCGACGACCGGCGGCTCGAAGGCACCATCCGCATCGGCACGCCGGACGACTATGCCGACCGCTTCCTGCCCGAGATCATGGCGCGCTTCACGCGCTCCAACCCGCGCGTCGAACTGACCGTCATCTGCGAACCAACGCCGGGCCTGGTCGAGCATATCAAGCGCGGCAATCTCGATCTGGCGCTGGTGACGCACAATGACACGCGTGGCCAATCGGAAGTGGTGCGGCGCGAGCCGCTTTTGTGGGTCACGTCGGCCAACCACGCGACGCATGAGCAGGAGATCCTGCCGATGGCATTCGGCCGGCCGAATTGCATCTGGCGGCGCGCCGCCGTCGATGTGCTCGACCGGCAGGCCCGCGAATACCGCATCCTGTTCACCAGCTTCTCGGCCACCGTCATCACCGCCGCGGTGCTGTCGGGGCTGGCGATTTCGGTGCTGCCGGAATGCGCGCTGAGGCCGGGCATGCGCGTGCTCGGCGAAGCCGATGGCTTCGGCACCCTGCCCGACTGCCGGATTGGCATCATGCGCGGCCAGACCTCGCAGCCGGAAATCGTCGATGCGCTTGCCCGCCACATCTCGGAAAGCCTCGACAACATTTCCGTGCCGCTCGGCGAAGAGACGGGAAGCTTCGATTTCGCGGCGCTTGCCTTCACCAAGATCAAGCGGACCAAGCCCAACCAGATCCTGCCAGGCTGGTAGGTGGTTTCAAGCGCGTGCGGCAGCCGGCCTGTCGTCTTCCTCTGAGGGCAGGCCCGAAAGGGCGAGCAACTGGGCCGGCTCCAGCGGCGGCGAGAGTAGAAAGCCTTGCAGTTGCCGGCAGCCCATGGCGACCAGCAGCGTCTTTTGCGCCTCGGTCTCGACGCCCTCGGCGGTGACCTCGACGTCAAGCGCGATGGCGAGATCGATCAGCGCCTTGACTATCGCCGCGGAATTCCCATCGCCGTCGAGGAGCCGCACGAAGGAGCGGTCGATCTTGAGCTTGTCGATGGCATGACGGCGCAGGTAGCCGAGCGAAGAATAGCCGGTGCCGAAATCGTCGAGCACGATGCCGACGCCCGACTGCCGCAAGGCAGCAAGGGTCGCCCTCGACGTGTCGCTGTTCTCCAAAAGCACGCTTTCGGTGATCTCGAGTTGCAGGCGCGTCGGCGCCAAGCCGGTTTCGGCGAGGATCGACGCAACCTGTTCGGGAAAGCCGGCGTCGCGCAATTGCAGCGGCGACACGTTGACGGCGAGCCATGGCAGTTCGGTGCGCACGGCAAAGCGGCAGGCTTCGAGCAGCACCCATGCGCCGAGCTGGCCGATCATGCCGCGTTCTTCGGCGATGGCGATGAATTGCGCGGCCGGCAATGCGCCGTGGACCTCATGCCCCCAGCGGATCAGCGCTTCCGCGCCGAGGATGGCCTTGCCGTTGGTCGCGAAGACCGGCTGGTAGGCCAGCTTGATGCCGGTTCCGCCATTCAGCGCCTTGCGAAGCTCGCTCTCGACCTTGCGCTTGCGCAGCAGGAGGTCGTCCATGTCGCCGGCAAACACCTGATGCCGGCCGCGGCCGTTCTTCTTGGCTTCGTAAAGCGCGATGTCGGCCTTGCGCAGCAGATCGTCGGCATCGGCATCGGCACCCGACGAGAGCGAAATGCCGATGCTAGCGCTGACGAAGACCTGGTCGTCCATCAGCTTGAACGGCTCCTGCAGTTTCTGCTGCAGCCGCTCGGCGATGTCCTCGGCAGCCCTGATATCGCGGATGTCGATGAGGATCAGGGCGAACTCGTCACCGCCCAGCCGCGCCACGGTGTCGACTTCACGGACCGTGTGCTGAAGCCTGGCCGCGGTCTGGCGTACGAGTTCGTCGCCCGCCGGATGACCGAGCGTATCGTTGATGTGCTTGAACCGGTCGAGATCGATATAGAGCAGCGCCACCCTTCCCATGTCATGACCGGTCGTGAGCAGGGCGCGCCGCAGCCGGTCCTCGAACAGGGCCCGGTTGGGCAGGCCTGTAAGCGTATCGTGGAAGGCGAGGTACTGTGCCTCATCCTGGCTGGTCTGCAGCGCAGACGAGGCGCGGCGCAAGCGGCGCAGCAGAAATGCCAGCACGCTTGCCGCGAGCAGCAGCCCAACGATCAAAGCGGGAGCCGTCTTGCGCACCAGCGTCAGACCGGGGCGCTCCTGGTCCCAGCCGATATAACCAAGGATGACACCCCGCGAATCCACCAGAGGAATGGTTGCCGAGGCGGCCGGCTGCGACAGGGGCAACAGATGGGCGCTGGCCAGCAGGTACTTTTCGGCAATCCTGCCGATGACCGCGTCGTTGATGAATTCCACCGACACGTGCAGATACTCGCTGCCCGGCTCTTGGGTGAGCCGGTCCGTGCTCGGCACCAGCGGCATGACGCTGAGGATGGCGGGCTTGCCCCCAAGCGACACAAGGTCTTCGACGGCCAGCTTGACCGGCCCGTCGGACGTATCGTCCTTCGGCGGCTGGGCGATCATCGCGCGCAGCTTTTCGATGGTGGGCTGGATGGCGGGCTCGTCCTCGCTATAGACGGACGGGGCGAGCACCTTGCCCTCCCGCATGACATGGACGGGACGGTTGGCGGCATCGAGTAGGTAGACCCGATCGTGACCGTAGTAGGAATACATCCAGACACTGAGATTCTCTTCTATCCAGCTCTGGTTGCCGGCCTTGGTGTTGATCACGGAATCGTCCCAGATGGTAACGCTTTCCTGTTCGCGCACGACCGCCGCGATCTGATCCTTCAGCCCATTGGCGAAGAAGATCTTCTGCCGTTCGAGCGAGACATGATCGGCTTGGGCGGTGGCGTAGATGCCAAAGCCGACGACCATCGCCAGCGCAAAGGCGGCGAGCATCAGCACGGTCAGCGTGACCTGGTGCGTCAATGGGCTGCTGTTCGGGCGTGCGCTCATGCGTCCCTGGCCGTTTCAGTGGCCTCCAGTCAAAGCAAATTGGCCTTAAGATCGCGTTATAATATTAGCGAGGATTGATGCCCTGCCTTGACGCAGGCCAACAACCGCTCCCCAATCGAGCCATGAGCGACGCATCCGAATCACGCACCAACGCCACCGAGTACACGGTGAGCGAAATCTCAGGCGCGCTGAAGCGTACGGTCGAGGACGTCTTCGGCAATGTGCGGGTGCGCGGCGAGATATCGGGCTATCGCGGTCCGCACTCTTCCGGCCATGCCTATTTCGCGCTGAAAGACGACCGCGCCCGGCTCGACGCGGTGGTGTGGAAGGGCACAATGAGCCGGCTGAAATTCCGTCCCGAGGAAGGGATGGAGGTGATAGCCACCGGCAAGCTGACCACCTATCCCGGCAAGTCCAACTACCAGATCGTCATCGACAATCTCGAGCCCGCCGGCGCCGGCGCGCTGATGGCATTGCTGGAAGAACGCAAGCGCCGGCTGCAGGCCGAAGGCCTGTTCGATGCCAGCCGCAAACGGCGGCTGCCGTTCATGCCGCGCACCATCGGCGTCGTCACCTCGCCGACGGGATCGGTGATCCGCGACATCATCCACCGGATCAAGGACCGCTTTCCGCTGCATGTGCTGGTCTGGCCGGTCAGGGTGCAGGGCGAGACGGCCGGCGCGGAAGTGACCGCCGCCGTCAACGGTTTCAACGCGCTGGCATGGGATGGCACGATTGCGCAGCCTGACCTGTTGATCGTGGCGCGCGGCGGCGGCAGCCTCGAGGACCTCTGGGGCTTCAACGACGAGGGCCTGGCGCGGGCCGTTGCCGCCTCGCGCATTCCGGTGATTTCCGCCGTCGGCCACGAGACGGACTGGACGCTGATCGATCTCGCCGCGGATGTGCGGGCGCCGACTCCGACGGGCGCCGCCGAGATCGCCGTGCCGGTCAAGGCCGATCTCGAGGCGACGCTTGCCAGCCTCGGCGCGCGGCTCAAGGCGGCGGCCTCGCGCAATTTCGAGCGCAAGCGCCATGCGGTGCGTGCGGCGGCGCGGGCGCTCCCCTCGCCCGACCAGCTTTTGGCGCTACCGCGCCGGCGCTTCGACGAGGCGACGAGCCGGCTTAGCCGGGCGCTGTCGGTCAGCATCGAGCGCAAGCGCGCGAGGCTCGCCGGGCAGCGGCTGACGCCGGCCACGTTGTCCCGACGCATGAACGAGGCCCGCACGCTGACCGGCCGCGACCTTGCCCGCGCGCAAGCGGCGTTCTTCGCCATCGTGCGCGAACGCAGAGCGCGCTTTGCGCGGACAGTGACGAGGCTGTCGCCGGCGCCGATCGCCAGGCGGCAGAAATTGCAGGTGGATGCGCTCGCCGGACTGGCGCGGCGGCAGGATCAGGCGGTTGCCAGACAGTTGGACCGCCTCCGTGGAAAATTGACACAAGCCGATCGGCTGCTGGCGACGCTGTCGCACAAGGCGGTGCTGGCGCGCGGCTTCGCGCTGGTCAAGGGCGCCGACGGCGCGGTGATAAAGCTGGCAGCGGAGGTGGCGCCGGGGGCAGCGCTCTCACTGGAATTTGCCGACGGCAACGCGGATGCGATCGCGACCAGCGGCACGGCGCGGCCGAAGACAATCGACAAGCCGGCCGCCAAATCCGCCGCTGCCAAACCGAAGGAACCGGGCAATCAGGGATCGCTTTTTTAGAGGACGGCATGACCGGATACGATCCGCATCTTCGGACGCCATCAGGCAAGCCGCGCGCCCGCGCCTTCGGCATCCCGTTCGATGGGGCGCCGGGCACCTTCAACGCCATCACCGACGTATCAGGCGTTTCGGTTGGCTACGCGACGCTGATCTCAGGCGACGGGCCGCTTAGAATCGGCACGGGGCCAGTGCGCACGGGGGTGACCGCAATCCTGCCGCGGCCGCTCGGCGAACTCGCCACACCGGTGTTCGCCGGCGTCTTCAGCCAGAACGGCAATGGCGAACTGACGGGGTCGCACATCATCGAGGAAACCGGCGCTTTCAACCTGCCTGTAACCATCACCAACACCCATTCCTGCGGTGTTACGCGCGACGGCACGCTGCGCTGGATGAGCCAAGTGCTGCCGGCGGCACTCGACAGCGGCTGGGGCCTGCCGGTGGCGGCCGAGACCTATGACGGCTTCCTCAACGACATCAACGGCCATCATCTGTGCTTCGAACATGTCGAAGTCGCGCTCGATGCCGCTGCCGGCGGGGCGATCGAGGAAGGCAGCGTCGGCGGTGGCACCGGCATGATCTCATTCGGCTTCAAGGCCGGGTCCGGCACGGCGTCGCGTGTCGTCGCATGGTAGGACAGCCGCTACACGGTCGGCGTGTTCGTGCAGGCGAATTTCGGCAAGCGGCGCAATTTCACCCTTCGCGGCCTGCGGGCCGGGCTCGATCTCGCGGACCCGGCGATCCGCGAAGGCACGCCGCGCACTGAGAAGGGTTCGATCATCGCCCTCGTCGCCACCGACGCGCCGTTCCTGCCGCATCAGATGAAGCGGCTGGCGCGGCGGGTGCCGCTGCTTCGGTTACCACAGCTCGGGCGACATTTTTCTCGCCTTCTCGACCGCCAATCCGGAGGCCGCGCTGGCGCCGTCAGGCCGGATCGCGCGCGCCGATTTCATACCGGACGTCGATATCGACCCATTCTTCGACGCGGTGGTGCAGGGGGTGGAGGAAGCGATCCTCAATGCGCTGGTCGCCAATGAGGATATGACCGGCCACGACGGAAATTTCGTGCCGGCGCTCCCGAAGGCCTGGCTTCAGGCCAAATTCCCAAAGGGATAGGCGCCCGCAAATGGGTGCCTTGCCCGCCCTGCGGCCGGGCGGCTCGTCAGGGTTTGTTCGAATTCGCTTCGCGCTCTTCGGCCTCGGCCGCCTCTTCGAGACGCGACGCAATCAGTTCCTGGATGTCGCCGACCTCTTCCTGGATATCCTCCAGGGGTATGCCGGCCTCAGCAGCCTTGGCCGCACATTCCCTGGCAAGGGTCTCGGCCTGCTTGTCGATCTCTGCCGGCACGGGCTGGCAATGGACCTTCTCGCCAATCCACCCCTGCAAAAACTCGATCGCATGTTCACTCATACTGCTGCTTCCCTAGCGGCTATGCCGGTTGGTAATCATAAACGTCCGCATCTCGCAAAGGATGCATGTTCCCATTCCAACCGAGTCGGCCCCGCCCGGCAAGCCGGTCGTGCCCAAGGTCCACAGAGGCGAAGAAGGAAGGTTCAAGGAGCACGTTCTGACTGTTGAGGGTAATGGTACCGTTGGCTGGGATCGCTTGCGACCCTACGTGATTGTTTCTATTTGCTTTTTCCCGGTTTCAACAACCGATTTATATCACAATAGCATCACAATACGTAGCACATTTACTGCTGCTCCGCGGGCGCAACCATAGGCACGCCGTCGAAGCTACCGCCATATAGTGACATCCTCTTGCAATGTCGACTCTACGCCCCATCCTGCTTCTTTCCGCCGCGTCGGGCTGAACGCCCTCTTATCCAAAAATGAAATTGGTAGGCCCGGAGGATGCCCTATGGATATTGATTTCACTAGGTTTTTCGTGGGCCAGAATCAGAAGGCTTCCCGCATTGTTCCGTATGGTCCCGCAACCGCCTTAAAGCCGAAGGGGAACCCTCGCCCCTTCGGGCCATGAAATCATTAGCACCCCGTAATGTCCTGTACGCACTTGCCCCATGAATGCCGCGGCCGCGGAATGATACTGCGTCAAGAAACGCCGCTGTGATAGGCGACGATCCAGGTTCAGAGGCGCGCCAACCCAAGCCGATCTTGATCAACAGGCGCTAGCGCCGCCTGTCAGACCTTTTCGTGGAACAGCACAAAGACAACGGCGGCGCCCAGCACAATCAAAGCCAGCCCAAACCACGTCACGGCATAGACCAAATGGTTGTTGTGGAATGCGATCACTGTCAGACCGCCCACAGGCCATCCGCCCGGATTGGGTGTGGCGTCGGCATCAATGAAGTAGGGGGCGGCCTGAGGGATGCCCAGTGCTGCGGCGATCGCCTTGACATCTTGCGAATACCATCGGTTGGCTGCCGCATCGTTGGCACGCAGGAAGCCGCCCTTTGGCTCAGTCATACGCAGCAGGCCGTGAACCACGGTGCGATCGCCTGACGGTCGGGCTCGCTGACGCGTTGCCGGATCACGCTTGTCCGGCGGCACGAAACCCCTGTTCACCAACACGGTGAAGCCATCATCCGTCCGGAACGGCGCCATCACCCAGAAGCCGCCGCCGAGGTCGGTCACCGCCTGAACCAGCGTTTCTCGGCCATCGACGAACCTGCCCGAGACGGCAAGCTGGCGATACTCGTCATCCCCGGCGTTGATCGCCGGCCAGGCCGAAGGCCACGGGGCGGCCACGGGTGCTGCCTTGAGACGCTGGTCGACACGGTTGATCAGGTCGAGCTTCCAGACCCGGCGCTCCAGCTGCCAGATCCCAAGCGCTGAAAACCCGGCCACGCCGATGGCGAAGCAAAGCGACAGCAGTGCCCATTTCGAACGCGGTGCGCGCCGGCCCTCGCCGGGACCGGAATGCGGCCGCGTCTGCGCCTCTTCGTGCAAAGCCGGCTACGCTCTCAGGGCATCTGGCTCATGTCGTGGCCAGGCATCATGTTGATGTTCAAATGGTACATGACCCAGAGCGAGCCGGTCAGCGCGATGACCACCAGAATGAGGGTGAAGATCAGCGCCATCATGGTCCAACCGCTCTCCGAGCGGGTGTTCATATGCAGGAAGAACACCATGTGGACGACGATCTGCACCACGGCAAAAGCCATGATGGCGATCGCCGACGCCATTTGATTGCCCAGTGCGTTGCTCATGACCAGCCAGAAGGGGATAGCGGTCAGCACGACCGACAGGGCAAAGCCTGTCAGATAGCCGCGCAGCGTGCCATGATCGATGCCGTGATCCGCATGCCCGTGTTCCTTGGTGTCGGCGTGGTGTCCGGCGCTCATCGCAACATTCCCATCAGATAGACGAAGGTGAAGACGCCGATCCAGATGACGTCGAGGAAGTGCCAGAACATGCTCAGGCACATCAGCCGCCGTTGGTTCGCAGCGATGAGCCCGTGCCTGGAAACCTGGACCATCAGCACCACCAGCCAGACCAGGCCGAAGGTAACGTGCAGGCCGTGCGTCCCGACCAGCGTGAAGAACGACGACAGGAAGCCGCTGCGCTGCGGCGTCGCGCCTTCATGGATCAGATGCGCGAATTCGTAGAGCTCGATGCCGAGAAACGCGAGGCCGAACAGGCCGGTGACAGCCAGCCAGGCCTGCATGGACCCGACGCGCCCTTTCACCATCTCAAGCATGGCGAAGCCATAGGTGATGGAAGACAGGAGCAGCATGGTGGTGTTGAGCGCCACGAGCGTCAGGTCGAATAGGTCCTTGGGCGCCGGCCCGGCCGCGTAGTTGCCGCCGAGAACGCCGTAGACCGCGAACAGCATCGCGAAGATGAGGCAGTCGCTCATCAGATAGATCCAGAAGCCGAGCATGGTGCTGCTGCCGCTCTCGGCATGCCCGTGGTCGTCTTCCAGGTGGAAGTTCGTGTCGTCGCTCACATCATGCGCAAGGTCCATCGTGTTCACCCCGCCAGCGTGTTGGCCGCGAGCAGCCGCGTCCGCTCGTCCTCGACGCGCGTGACGTCGCCGGACGCAATGTGCAAGTCGCGGTCGTAGTTGAAGGTGTGCGCTATGGCGTAGCCGATCAGGGCAACGAAGCTGACGATCGCCAGCCACCAGATGTACCAGATGAGCGCCACGGCAAGCACCACACTCAACCCCGCCAGGATGACGCCGGCGCCGGTGTTTCGCGGCATGTGAATGTCGCGGAAGCCCGTCAGGGGACGCTGGTAGCCGCGCTTCTTCATGTCCGCCCAGGCGTCGCCGTCATGGATCACGGGCGTGAAGGCGAAATTATACGCCGGCGGCGGCGATGAGGTTGCCCATTCGAGCGTGCGCCCGTCCCACGGATCGCCGGTGTCATCGCGCAGTTGCTCGCGCCGCCGCACGCTGACGAATATCTGGATCAGGAAGGACACGATGCCGAGCAGGATCAGGAAGGCGCCGAATGCGGCGATGATGAACCAGATCTGCAGCGACGGATCGTCGAAGACACGCAGCCGACGCGTCACGCCCATCAGCCCGAGAACGTAGAGCGGCATGAAGGCGAACCAGAAGCCGACGACCCAGAACCAGAACGACATCTTCCCCCAGAACGGATCCAGCCGGAAACCGAACGCCTTGGGGAACCAGTAGCTGATGCCGGCGAATAGGCCGAACAGCACGCCGCCGATGATGACGTTATGGAAATGCGCGACCAGGAACAGGCTGTTGTGGAGCACGAAGTCGGCCGGCGGCACCGCCAGCAGCACCCCGGTCATGCCGCCGACTGTGAAGGTCAGCATGAAGGCCACCGTCCACATCATCGGCAGCTCGAAGCGGATACGGCCGCGGTACATGGTGAACAGCCAGTTGAATATCTTGGCGCCCGTCGGGATCGAGATGATCATCGTGGTGATGCCGAAGAACGAGTTGACGCTCGCGCCCGACCCCATGGTGAAGAAATGATGCAGCCAGACGAGATAGGACAGGATGGTGATGACGATGGTCGCATAGACCATCGAGGTGTAGCCGAAGAGGCGCTTGCCGCAGAAGGTCGAGGTCACTTCGGAGAATATGCCGAATGCCGGCAGGATGAGGATGTAGACCTCCGGGTGGCCCCAGATCCAGATCAGGTTCACGTACATCATCGGGTTGCCGCCGAAATCGTTCGTGAAGAAGTTGGTGCCGACATAGCGGTCGAGGGAGAGCAGCGCCAGCACCGCCGTCAGCACCGGAAAGGCGGCGACGATGAGCACGTTGGTGCACAGCGCGGTCCAGGTGAAGATCGGCATCCGCATCATGGTCATGCCGGGAGCGCGCATCTTGACGATGGTGCAGACGAGATTGACGCCCGATAGCAGCGTTCCCACACCAGCCACCTGCAGCGCCCATATATAGTAGTCGACGCCGACATCCGGGCTGTAGCCGATGCCCGAAAGCGGCGGGTAGGCCAGCCAGCCTGTGCGCGCGAACTCGCCGACGAACAGCGACATCATGACGATGACCGCGCCGCCGGCGGTCATCCAGAAGCTGAAATTGTTGAGGAAAGGGAATGACACGTCGCGCGCGCCGATCTGCAGCGGGACGACGAAATTCATCAGACCGGTGACGAGCGGCATCGCCACAAAGAAGATCATGATCACGCCATGCGCGGTGAAGATTTGGTCGTAGTGATGGGAATTGAGGTAGCCCTCGGAGCCGCCGAAGGCCATCGCCTGCTGAAGCCGCATCATGATGGCGTCGCTGAAGCCGCGCAGCAGCATGACGATACCGAGCACCATGTACATGACGCCGATGCGCTTGTGGTCGACACTGGTGAACCATTCACGCCACAGATAGCCCCAGAGCCGGAAAAAGCTCAGCGCGCCGACAAGGGTGATGCCGCCCAGCGCGACGACAACGAAGGTTGCCACGACGATGGGCTCATGGAGCGGAAGCGACTCGAGAGTCAGGCGGCCGAAGATCGCCTTGAGAAGTGCGGGATTGTCGAACATGTCTTGCGTGGCGCCTCAGGAGTTGAATGGCGACCGAAATGCGCCCGTTGCGGAGCGTGATGGCAGTCGGATCGACATGGGGGTTGGCCGTTGCAGACCTGCGCCGAGGATTGGCGTGAAGGTTGTCGGCAAGGCGGGTTGCGCCGCGTTCGTGGCTGCCGCCAGCGCTTGCTCTGTCGTGCATATGCTGGCGACATAGGATGGTGCGGGGCCGAAGACCGTGCCGCGCCGAGTGAACTTGTCGTACAGCAGCGGAACGGTGTTGTAGATGCCGGCCAGGCCAAGGCCGCCCTTGGCGTCGATCTGCGTCATCTCACTCATGCACATCTTGCCGGGCTCGACGCACATGTTGAGGATCGCCTTGTACAGGTCTGACTGGACGGAGGCGTAGCGGCGTGCCGGCTCGTTCTCGCTGGGCCGCTCGAGCTCCAGATAGCTGCTTCGGTCGAGCTTGCCGCCGCCGTCTTTCGCCTTCGCAACCCATGCCTGGAAGTCAGCGTCGTTCAGCCCGTGGAACGCGAAGCGCATCCCGGAAAAGCCGGCGCCACTGTAGTTGGCGGAGAAACCCTCATAGTCGCCGGATTTGTTTATGACGGCGTGCAGCTTCGTTTCCATGCCCGGCATCGCATAGATCTGTCCGGCGAGAGCGGGGACGTAGAAGGAGTTCATCACCGATGCTGAGGTGATGCGGAAGGTGATCGGTCGATCGACCGGTGCGGCGAGTTCATTGATCGTGGCGACGCCGTATTCCGGGTAGATGAACAGCCATTTCCAGTCGAGGGCGACGACCTCGACCTCAAGCGGACGCGCGCCCAGCGTGAGCGACTGGCCGGCAGCGACACGGCCGATCGGCCGATACGGGTCCAGAAGATGCGTACCCATCCAGGTTACCGCGCCAAGACAGATGATGATCAGCAGCGGCACTGCCCATATGACGAGTTCGAGATGGGTCGAATGGTCCCAGTCCGGCTCATAGCGCGCCTCGCGGTTCGACTGGCGATAGCGCCAGGCGAAGAATATGGTGAGCGCCATCACCGGTATGATGACGATCAGCATCAATGCCGTAGATACCACCAACAGGTCGCGCTGCTGCGCGGCCACGTCGCCAGACGGGTTCATGACCACCATGCTGCAGGAACCGAGCGATGCCAGCAGGGGCAGCAGGACGAGGGTGCGAAGACGGCTCAATGGATGACCTGTCGGTTGTTCCCCCAAGTGCTAGCTGCACTGCCGCAATGAAGGCATTGGACAATTTGTCCAATGCCGCAATCATGCGCCAACCGGCATCAAGGCATCTGGCCCGCGCACATGGCACGCGATCGCATCTGAATGTGGTGCCAGACGCGTCTCCCGGGCAACGGAGAACGCTGTGAGTCCAACTTCGAAGATCGAGGCCGACGCGAGACGAATCACCGCGCGCCATCATGAGGTGAACCCCGGCGAAATTGCGGTCGGCGTCATCATCGGACGGACATCGGAGTTCTTCGATTTCTTCGTCTATGCGATCGCTTCCGTCATCGTCTTTCCAAAACTCGTGTTTCCCTACCTGGATCCGCTAACGGGCACGCTTTACTCGTTTGCCATCTTCGCGCTCGCCTTCATCGCGCGGCCGTTCGGCACGACCATCTTCACGGCAGTCGACCGGGCCTATGGACGCAGCGCCAAACTGACCATCGCTCTGTTCCTGCTGGGCACCTCGACGGTGGCAATCGCCTTTCTTCCGGGCCATGAGCAGATCGGCTCGGCTTCGCCCTGGCTGCTGGCGCTGTTCCGCATCGGCCAAGGGCTGGCGCTTGGCGGCACCTGGGACGGGCTTGCCTCTCTGCTGGCGCTGAACGCACCGGGAAATCGTCGCGGCTGGTACGCGATGATCCCGCAGCTCGGCGCTCCGCTCGGACTGATCGTCGCAAGCGCGCTGTTTGCATTCTTCGTTGGCAATCTGTCGGCGGAAGACTTTTTCAGCTGGGGCTGGCGCTACCCGTTCTTCGTCGCTTTCGCCATAAATGTCGTCGCCCTGTTCGCGCGATTGCGGATCGTCGTGACGCCCGAATACACCAGGCTGTTCGAGAGCCGCGAACTGCAGCCGACCTCGGTGACCGAGACGCTGCGCGCGGAAGGCCGCACCGTCGTGCTCGGCGCCTTCGCGCCGCTGGCTAGCTTTGCCCTGTTCCACATGGTCACGGTATTCCCGCTGTCCTGGATATTCCTGTTCACGCGCGAAGGGCCGGCACGGTTCCTGGTCATCGAGACGATCGGAGCCGTCTTCGGTCTTGCGGCAATCGTGATCTCCGGCTTCGTCGCCGACCGGGTTGGACGCTGGCCCCTGCTGGGCGGATCGGCCATTGCCATCGCTGCGTTCAGCGGCTTTGCCCCGCAGCTTCTCGACGGTGGCTTCGTGGGAGAGTCCGTCTTCATGGTGCTGGGCTTCATCCTGCTTGGCCTGTCGTTTGGTCAGTCTTCCGGCGCGGTGGCATCGAACTTTTCCAGGACCTACCGTTATACCGGCGCGGCGCTGACCTCCGATCTCGCCTGGCTATTCGGCGCCGGCTTCGCGCCCATCGTCGCCCTGTTCCTCTCAAGCCATTTCGGACTGATCTCATCGGGCGCCTATTTGCTCTCAGGGGCAGCCTGTACCCTGCTGGCCCTCAGGCTGAGCCAGCGTCTGGACCGGACCGCTGCTTGAGTCGGAGGGTTCCAAGACTTTGCGCTGTCTCGCCCTGCTCGATCAAAGGCGGATCGGAAGCTTGGAGTTATCCCGACAAGCATATCGACCGATTGGCCATTAGATTGGAGTCGGCTACCGGAACGGACCTGCATGACCCTGCATGATAAAACCAACAAGCAGAATTTCCTGCTTCTGATTCAATTGCGCTGGATTGCGGTCGGCGGTCAGGTCGTGACGATTCTCTTCGTTCGCTACGGGCTCGGCATTGGCCTGCCGCTAACCCCTATGGCGGTGGTGATCCTGCTATTGACCGCGCTCAACATCGCCAGCCTGCTTCGGCACAGCAGCCAGGACGCCATCACCAACATGGAGCTCTTTCTCGGACTCTTGCTCGATGTCGCCGCATTGACTGTTCAGCTGTATTTGAGCGGCGGCGCGTCCAACCCATTCATTTCCCTCTATTTGCTCCAGGTCATTCTGGGCGCTGTGCTGCTCGAGACCTGGTCGGTATGGGCGCTGGTTCTGATCACCAGCGCGTGCTTCGTCGCGCTGACCAGCTTCTACCGGGAGATCAGCCTGCCGCATGCGCACGGTACCGGGCTGTTCAGCCTGCACATCCAGGGCATGTTCATCTGCTTCGTCCTGGCGGCCACGCTTCTGGTGCTCTTCATCACCAGGGTCCAGCACAACCTTCGCACCCGCGACGCGCATCTGGCCGATTTGCGCCAACAATCGGCGGAGGAGGATCATATCGTCAGGATGGGCCTTCTCGCCTCGGGCGCCGCGCATGAACTCGGCACGCCGCTCGCCACGCTTTCCGTCATCCTCAACGATTGGCAGCGCATGCCGACCCTCAAGGCCGATCCGGAGCTGACGCAGGAAATCCGTGAGATGCAGGGCCAACTGGATCGCTGCAAGAAGATCGTTTCGGGAATCCTGATGTCGTCGGGTGAACTGCGTGGCGAAGGAACCGTTCGCACCTCCGTGGATGCCTTCCTGGCGGAGCTGGTGGCCGAGTGGAGGTCGACGCGGCAGCCGCAAGGCTTCGAATACACGAACAGTTTCGGGTCCAACCAACAGATCGTGTCCGACCCGGCGCTCAAGCAGGTGATCTTCAATGTCCTGGACAATGCACTCGAAGCGTCGCCTCATTGGGTCGGGCTGAACGTCAGCCGTCACGAGGACAGTCTTGTCGCCGAAGTTGTCGACACAGGCCCGGGATTTGAAAAAGCCATGCTTGCGGAATTCGGCAAGCCTTATAGTTCGACCAAGAATCGGCCCGGCAGTGGGCTTGGCCTGTTTCTTGTCGTCAACGTCATCCGCAAGCTGGGGGGCAGCGTCGCCGTCAGGAACAGATCGGAGGGGGGAGCTTCGGTCACGTTGCATCTGCCGCTGGCTGCTCTGTCCCCAGGAGGCCACAATGCCGACTAGACGCGCGCTGTTGATCGTCGAGGACGACATCGCCTTTGCAAACGCGCTGCGCCGGTCTTTCGAACGGCGCGACTACGATACGCATATCTGCCAGAGTGTCGACGGTGTGCTGGCGCTCATCGGCACGGTTGTGTTTCGATATGCTGTCGTGGATCTCAAGCTTGCCGGCGGCTCCGGCCTCGAATGCGTCAAGGCGTTGCATGAACACGACCCGGAGATGAGGATCGTAGTCCTGACGGGTTTCGCCAGCATCGCCACGGCTGTCGAGGCGATAAAGCTCGGCGCCTGCCAGTATCTCGCGAAGCCCGCCAATACGGACGACATAGAGGCTGCTTTCGGCAAGGTCGACGGGGACGCATCAGTCCCGCTCACCGAACGGCACACCTCCATAAAGAACCTCGAATGGGAGCGCATCCACGAGACCCTTGTCGACACCGACTTCAACATTTCGGAGACGGCGCGGCGCCTCGGCATGCATCGACGAACGCTAGCGCGGAAGCTAGAAAAGAGACGCGTGACGTGAAAGAGCGAAATTAGGAAACACCAACGGCCGCGCGCTTCGGAAAAAATACCGTCAGTCCGCAACGCTACGCCGGCACATGGCCAGCAGCGGTCTCGTGCCGCGATCCGTCTGATTTTGGTCATCTTCGTGCTCGCCCTCGCCGGCCGGCAGGCGATTGTGCGGCGCTCGGCTGCCGATCCAGCCGGCAACGACGATGCCACCGCCTCAACGGCAGGGCGGCCCCACCCATCCCTGCCATCCGCCGATCTTCAACGACGAGGCCGACATGGCGGCGAAGAAGGACCTTTCCGGGGCTCCGAACATTCGGGATTCAGACATCGCGGCACTTCGCGGTCTCCAGTGCGTTGACGAAATCCAGCGATCGTCGCAGGGCGCCGCGAATGCTCGCGATGTCGACAGGTGTCTTCAGGCGCTGGGGATCGTGGCGCCGCGGGCGCTCCAGTCGCAGCGGCAGTTCGATGCTGACCGGGAGCGTCGCCGGCAGGATTGCCCAGTAAGGTTTGTAGCCGACCGAGCCGTCGCCGACGGCACAGAATGTCCACCCTGCCCCGGTGCTGACAACATCCTTCAGATGGGCATGACCGACAATGTCGATGGCCGCCGCTATATCCTGCGCCGGCTGCAGGATCTCGCCGCTATAGGTGAAGACGTTGCCGGCGTCGTGGTTCAGCCGGACATGCGGCGAACCGATTTCGCGGATGAAGCCTGCCCCCGATGCAGCGCTGCCGAGCAAATCGCCACTACCATGTCCGGGGTTTTCGAGCGCCAGAACGATATCGGCTCGCTCCAGCCTCGGCAGAACGGCATCGATTGCTCGACGGATAGCCGCCCGGTTCATCATCGGGCCGGCATTGGTGATCAGGAAGGATGCACCAAGACCCGTGGCAAAGGCGACGCGCCGCGACAACGCATCCACCGCATCGGGCCCCGACAAGTCGAGATGGGCAGACACGGCATTGATCCCAAGCCCGGCATTCTCCGCCGTCTGACGCAGTCTCGACGCCTTGCTGTCGGTAAATATGCTTTCATCGAAATCGACATAGCCGCGAATGAAGGCCGGTTCGACGTGGGTGGCACCGGCCGCCGCAATTTCCTCGACGGCCAGTTCCATGGAATAGCCATCGAAGAGTACGGTCGAGACCGATATGGTGCGTGGCGTCGAAGGCAGCGCTCAGGCTCCCTTGCCATAGACGATCAGTTCCGATGCTTCCTTGACCTTGGCCGGCGACAGCGCCTCGCGCCAGTCGTCACGGACCACGACGCCCTTGGCGAACCGCATCAGGCGCAGTGCGGCATCGGATGGCACTTTCGGAGAGAAGCCGAACCACATGGCGATCTCGACATTGAGATGGCCGATCAGAAAGTCGAGGGCGGCCTTTCTGGGAATGCCGTACTTGCGCTCGCACTCCTCGACAGCCTCGACCATGGTGTCGACGAAGGGCATGGCCACCATTTCGGACAGGCCGGGCTCGAGGATCGCCAGCTGCTCGATGGTGACGCGGTGGCTGTCGATGATCGGCGACCACATCGCCTTGCACACCTCCTCGCCAAGCGCGTAGTGCTCTTCCGGGCCTTGCATCAGGGCGCAGACGATCGACTGCCTGGCAATGCCGCCATGATAGTCGCGGCGGGCCGCCCACTCCGTCTCGTCGCCGAACAAAGGCGGATGGCAGGGATGGCCGACAAAATAGGTCAGATCCGGACGATCCCTCGGCAGGTCGCCGGCGTAAGGTGCTGCGGCATCAAGGATGAGCAGCATGGTGCCTTTGGCCAGCATCGGCGAGATCTGCCGCGCCACCTGGCCGATGATGTTGTCCGGCAGGGCCATCACCACGACCTTGGCGCCGGGAATGCCATTCTCCATGGCGATGGCTTTGATGTCGGCCTCCGCCAGACGCTTGCGGCCCGCATCGCCGACTTCGACGGCACGGACATCGTAGCCCGCTTCGATCAGCTTGCGCGTCACGCGGAAGCCCATCTTGCCTCCCGCCCCAAGCAACGCCACGGATGTTGTCATTTGCTTCTCTCCCATTTGCCTTGACGGTGCGACGATGGCGCAGGTTCACCGAACGCTTGCAAAACGGCCTCGATCATAGGCGAGGGTTAGCACCAAAAAGACATCATGTCATCATATGACTTTTTGCGGACAGAATTTTTTGCGACCCGGCTATTCAGCCGGCTCCGCCGCCGGCCAGCTTCGAATACAGCTCATTGGCGCGGCCAATGTGCTCGGCCATGGCGACGCTGGCGCCTTCGGCATCGCCGCCGGCGATCGCCTTGTAGATCCGCTCGTGCTCCTCGACCGTCAGACGCTCGGCACCCTTCACCGCCACAAGGTCGCGCTTGAACCGGGACAACCACTCGAGCATTCCCTTCACCACCGCCGCGATCATCGAATTGCCGCTCATCTCGGCGATGACCGCGTGGAACTCCATGTCGGCGGCCACAAATCGCGCCTGGTCGCCCTTCGCGTCCCGCAAATGTCGCAGCGTCTCGGCAAGCCGTTCCAGGCTCCTGGCCGTGGCGCGTCGCGTGGCTATGCGGACAAGGCCGGTTTCCAGCAAGAGCCTGACTTCCTTGAGTTCTTCGAGGCCACGAGAGTTCGTCGCCAGCATCATGACCATCGCCGCCGAGACCTGATCGACGATCACCTCGGGCGTCGGGTTGATCACCCGGGCACGTTCTCCGTGCGAAATCCTGATGAGCCCCATCTGCTGCAGCGTCAGCATCGCCTCCCGGATCGACGGCCGCCCTACGCCGATCATCGTCATCAGCTCCTTTTCCGACGGCAATTGAGAGCCGGGCGGGAACTCGGAGGTCGAGATTGCCGCCATCAGTCGGTCCAGCACTTCGACATACAGCTTCTTCTTCTGGACCGGCTCCATCAGCCACCTCCGTGATCACTCGGCATATCGATCCCGAGTCGCCTCGATAGACAAGGTCCCTTCACCGATTGACATTACATATATGATGACCTAACGTCCATATATGATCGCGCGCCGAGATGCCATGCGCCCGCGAATGTGGTTGCCGGAGGAGGAGCCGGAACGGGAAGCGATCCTCCCGACTGGTTATGGGCAAACACGGAAACTGACAGGCCGCTTCGCTCTCGACACCGCGTCGAATGAAGTTCCGGTACCCGCTTGCCTATTTGGTATGCTGGTATAACATGTAGCTGGTATGGCGTCCTCCGGAAGGGACGCTACAACGGAATGGCAGGCGAGCCGGCCATGCTGGCCGGTGTTTTTGGGAGGAAATATCATGAAGTCTACAATCGTGGCGGCGCTTGCCAGCGCCGCGCTGGCGAGTGTGTGCGTGCTGCCGGCAATGGCATCGTCGGACAAGCCGGTCATCGCGCTGACCAATGCCTATTACGGCAACACCTGGCGTCACCAGATGGTGGAAGCGTTCGAAGCCTCGGCCAAGGAAGCCAAGGCCGCCGGGCAGATCGCCGACTACATCGTCATGAACGGCGACGGCTCGGTCGCGCAGCAGAACAGCCAGATCGCCGAATTGATCCTGAAGAAGGTCGACGTGCTCGCCGTCGACGCCGCCTCGGAGACCGCGGTCAACGGCATCATCGAAAAGGCCTGTAAGGCCGGCATCATCGTCGTCTCCTTCGATTCGGTCGCCTCTGCGCCCTGCAACTACCAGCTCAATTTCGACTTCAAGGGCTACAAGGCGACCCAGGCCGAAGCCGTGTTCAAGATGCTCGGCGGCAAGGGCAACGTCATCCAGGTGCGCGGCGTGAAGGGCTCGGCGCCCGACAACGACATGTTCAACGCGCAGCAGTCGGTGCTGGCGAAATACCCTGATATCAAGGTGGTGGCCACCGTCTATGGCCAGGCGACCGCTTCGGTGGCGCAGGCGGCAATCGCCAACGTGCTGCCCTCGCTGCCGCATGTCGATGCCGTGCTCGGCCAGGGCGGCAGCGACGATGTCGGCATCGCCCAGGCCTTCGTTCAGTATGGCGGCGACTATACGGGCAAGATGCCGATCATCGAAGGCGGCGGCGGCACCGATTTCGTCAAATGGTGGGCCGACGAGAACGCCAAAAATGGCTACCAGACCGTATCGATGAACACGACGCCCGGCATCGGCGGCGCCGCCTTCTGGCTCGGCCTGTCGCTGCTGAAAGGCGCGCAGGCGCCGAAGCTGATGATCATGCCGGTGGCCACGGTCGATGCCAGCAACCTCAAGGAGTATGCGAAGCTGCCGGGCGGCCAGATCATCAGCCCGAGCTATTCGCTGGACTGGGTGAAGCAGAACCTGCTCAGCAAGTAACGCGACCAGACCACGGATCGGGCGCTGGCCTGGAGCGGTTCAGCTTTTATCGCTGGCCCGCTCCAGGTATTTGGTTTTACGCAATTCCGGACGGAAAACCGCTACGCACTTTTCCTGGAATTGCTCTAGGCCGCGCCCGATCTTGCCGTCGAAGAAAACGGAGGACGAATGTCCCAGCTTGCCGTTGCCGATCAGGATGATGCCGCCTCCACGGTGCCTGCCGCTCCTGCCCGGCCAAGCGTCGTCTCGCTCAGCCGGATCACCAAGAGTTTCGGGCCGACGCTCGCCAATGCGGGCATCGATCTTTCCGTCAGCGCCGGTGACGTGATCGGATTGGTCGGCGGCAACGGCGCCGGCAAATCCACGCTGATGCGCATCCTGTGCGGCGCGATGTGGCCGACGCTTGGGTCAATTTCGTTCGCCGGCGAGGAGCTGGATTTCACCGGCTACGACACCAACGAGGCGCAGCGGCGCGGCATCCGCATGGTGCACCAGGAACTGTCGCTCTGCGCCAACCTCTCGGTCGCCGAGAATTTCTTCCTCGAAACACCGGGCGAAGCGGCCAGCCGGCCCGGCTGGCGGGCGCTCTATCGCACCCGTGCCCGCGCGGCGCTCGACGCGGTCTTTCCCGGCAACGGCATCGATGCCGACGCCGAGGTCGACCACCTCTCCATCGCCGAACGGCAGATGGTTGAGATCGCGCGCGCCGCGGCAACGCCCGGCGTCAAGCTGATCGTGCTCGACGAGCCGACCTCCTCGCTCGACCTCGACCGCTCGAAGCAGTTGCGCGCCTTCGTCCGCGAGCGGGCGAAGGCCGGGCTCGCCTTCATCTTCATCAGCCACAAGTTGCAGGAGATCATCGACATCGCCACCGAAATCGTGGTGCTGCGCAACGGCCGCACCGCCTGGCAGGGCAAGGTCGCGGACGCTTCGATCGCCGGGCTGGTGCAGCTGATGGGCGGCGACGCCAATCCGGTTCACCAGCATAGCGTCTCCGCCGCATCCTCCCAGGATGTGCTGGTGCGGCTCTCCGGCCCGCTGACGGCGGAACTCGGCCACGACATCGACATCGTGCGCGGCGAGATCGTCGGCCTGGCCGGGCTCGAGGGCAGCGGCCAGAAGGAATTGCTGCACGCGATCTTCGGCACCGGCCGCAAGCACGATGCAGCGGTCGTGAGGCGCGCCGAGGCGAGCTTCATCGCCGGCGACCGGCAGAAGGAAGGCGTCTTCCCGCTGTGGAGTGTGCTTTCAAACATCAGCATCGGCGCGCTTGCCCGCCGCCCGGCACTCGGCCTGGTTTCGGAGCGCGCCAACCGCGATACGGCGAGCGGCGCCGCCAGCAAGCTGCGGCTAGACGACAAGCGCTTCCAGTCCAACATCACCGAACTCAGCGGCGGCAATCAGCAGAAGGCGCTGGTCGCGAGGGCGCTGGTCGCCGATGCGCCGATCGTCCTGCTCGACGATCCGACGCGCGGCGTCGACATCGCCACCAAGCAGGACTTTTATCGGCTCTGCAACGAGATCGCGCGCGGCGGCCGCACACTGGTCTGGCACACGACCGAGGACGCCGAACTGCTCGCCTGCGACCGGGTGCTGGTCTTTGCCGGCGGACGCATCGTGCGGGAACTTTCGGGCGAAGCGATCACGGAATCGGCGATCGTCGGCGCCTCCTTCACCCAACCGACGGACAAGCTCGCCGACGCCGGGCCAAAGGTGCCGACGGCTGCCGGACTTGCCCGGTGGCTGGTGAACGCGGCACCCTTCATCGGGCTTGCCGCGGTGCTGGGCATCATGATCTCGGCCAATCCGGCGGTCGCCTCGATCTTCGGCCTCGACCTGCTCCTGATGCCGGCGCTGTCGCTGGTGCTGGTGACGGCGGCGCAGATGTTCATCGTCGGCGGCAGCGAGATCGACCTTGGCGTCGGCGCCTTTGCCGGGCTGGTCAGCGTGCTCAGCGCCACGCTGCTCTACGACCAGCCATGGCTCGGCGCGCTGGCGCTGGCGGCCGCGCTCGCCGCCTATGCCGGGCTCGGCGGCCTGATCCAGGCGCGCAAGATCCCAGCCATCGTTGTCACGCTCGGCGCTTCCTTCATATGGGTTGGGATCGGCTATGCGCTGCAGCCGACGCCGGGCGGCGCCAGCCCCGACTGGCTGACGACGCTGTTCGGCTGGTCGGTCGGCTTCATGCCGACCTCGATCATCCTCATCGCCGCCGTCGCGCTGATCGTGTTGGTCATCGACCGGCTGCCGCTCGGCGTGGTGCTGCGCGGCTTCGGCAACAACCCGACGGCGATGATCCGCTCGGGCTGGTCGCCGACGCGCTACGCGCTGGTACGCTATCTCATCGCCGGGCTGTTCGCGGGTGCCGCCGGCCTGTCGCTGACGGCGATCAACACCGCGAGCGACATCAACTCCGGCAATTCGTTCACGCTGCTCAGCGTCGCCGCCGTGGTGATGGGCGGCTGCTCGCTGCTCGG
Organism: Mesorhizobium sp. CNPSo 4689; assembly: GCF_057784325.1. Classification (NCBI taxonomy): domain Bacteria; kingdom Pseudomonadati; phylum Pseudomonadota; class Alphaproteobacteria; order Hyphomicrobiales; family Phyllobacteriaceae; genus Mesorhizobium; species Mesorhizobium sp. CNPSo 4689. Next base: position 50,048 of record NZ_JBWLUZ010000012.1, on the reverse strand, counting down.
CGGCATCATCTCGCCGGTCGGGGCCATCGCCGGCGCGATGACGTTGTCGCTGATCGGCGCGCTGCTCGGCACGCTCAACGTCAGCAGCGACTACAACGCCGCCACGCAAGGCCTGATCCTGATCGCGCTCTTGACGCTGCGCAGCCTGACCGCCGACCGCAGGAGCGAACAATGAACGCTCTGACCACCTTCAGTATCTGGGCGCAGAGGAACCGTTGGATCTGGGCGGCGATCGGCGTGCTGCTTCTGTGGCTCGTTCTGTCGGTCGTCACCAACCGCTTCAGCCTGTCCAGCCTGTCCGGCATCATGCTGTCGGCGTCCTTCCTGACCATCGTCGGCATCGGCCAGATGTTCGTGGTGACGACCGGGCGCGGCAATATCGACCTCTCCGTCGCCTCGGTGATCACGCTCAGCGCCTTCGTGGCGCTGCTGACCATCAAGGGGCAGGATGCCAATCTCGCTATCGGCGTCGCCGCCGCCATCCTGCTCGGCCTTGCCGTCGGTGTGCTGAATTCGCTGCTGGTCGTCGGGCTCGGCATTCCGGCGATCATCGCCACGCTGGCGACCGGCTATGTGCTGGCGACGGCGACGCTGCTGTCGAACCGGGCGATACCGGGCTTCGCCGTCAGCCCGGCGCTGAAGACGCTGGCGAGCGGCCGCGTCTCCGGCGTGCCGATCATGGCCATCATCGCGATCCTCGGCGTGGCGGCGACCTCCTTGGTGCTGCGCTACACGGTGTTCGGGCAGTTGCTGTCGGCGGTCGGCCAGAACCGCGCCGCCGCCCGGCTCGCCGCGATCAGGAATGGAAGGGTGATCGCGGCGGCCTTCATCATCTCCTCGGTGCTGGCCTCGCTCAACGGGCTGCTGCTCGGCGCCTATATTGGTGGCGCCTTCCTGGAGATGGGTCAGCCCTATCTCCTGCAGTCGATCGCCGCGGTGGTGCTCGGCGGAACGCTGATCTTCGGCGGTTCGGCGACGGCCGTCGGCACCTTGTTCGCCAGCATCCTGCTCATCCTGATCGTCACCACCATGCAGATCATCGGCCTGCCGCCCGGCGCGCAGGACATCGTGCAAGGCATCGTCGTCATCTTCGTGCTGGCGTTGGCGGGCCGGCAGGCGATGGTGCGGCGATCAGCTGCCGATCCCACCGGCAACAACGACGCTGCCACCGCCCAGACAGCAGCGCGGCAGTCATGACAGGCACCGCATTTACCGCTACCCGATTGCCAAAATCTGGTAGTGTGATTATACCAGTTGATAAGTTGACGACAGGCGAGACCCGTCGCCGCAGAGATCAGGAGTAGTGGACCAGATGACAACGATTGCGCTGTTCGGTGCCGGCGGGAAAATGGGCTACCGCCTGTCGACCAATTTTCGCGGATCGCCCTACACGATACGCCATGTCGAGGTGAGCGAGGCCGGCCGCGAACGGCTGAAGACCGGACTGGGCTTCGATGCGGTCAGCGCCGACGAGGCGCTGAACGGTGCCGATGTCGTGATCCTGGCCGTTCCAGACACGCATATCGGCAAGGTGGCGCAGAGTATCGAAAGCAAGCTTGCGCCGGGCACGATGGTGGTGGTTCTCGATGCCGCCGCACCCTTCGCCGGCCATCTGCCGAAGCGGCCCGACCTGACCTATTTCGTCACCCATCCCTGCCATCCGCCGATCTTCAACGACGAGACCGACATGGCAGCGAAGAAGGACTTTTTCGGGGGCGTCAAGGCCAAGCAGCATTTCGTCAGCGCGCTGATGCAAGGGCCCGAGGAGGACTATGCCAAGGGCGAGGAAATCGCCAGGATCATCTGGGCGCCGGTGATGCGCTCGCACCGCGTGACGGTCGAACAGATGGCTCTGCTCGAGCCCGGCCTTTCGGAGACCGTCTGTGCCTCGTTGCTGGTCGTCATGAAGGAAGCCGTCGACGAAGTGGTCGCGCGTGGCGTCGACCGGCAAACCGCGCTCGACTTCCTGCTCGGCCACATGAACGTGCTCGGCGCGGTCATCTTCGGCGAGACCAAGGGGGTGTTCTCGGACGCCTGCAACAAGGCGATCGAGTTCGGCAAGCCGGTGCTGATGCGCGACGACTGGAAGCGCGTCTTCGAACCGGAAGAGATTGCGGCGAGCATCCAGCGGATTACCTGAGGCGCGTCTTGCCTTCTCCCCTGTGGGAGAAGGGATGAACTCAAGTACACATCATCTGAATTAGTGGTTGACTCATCATACCAGTTGGCTTTAGCTAATGACTGGCTCGGATCGATCATCCCTCGCTGGAAAATCGAAGCCGGGACGAGTGGAGGATGGCGGGGAACGGGAGCGTGGATCGGCTCGGATGAAAGCCGGCGAACGGCTTTTCAAACCCGAGCAACGCGCTGCCTGCACTGCCTGACGAAATTCGATGCAGACAGAGGCCTTGGTCGATCAAGGCACGGTTTTTTCAACGGGAGGACTTCATGAAACTCACTCGCAGAATGACGCTTGCGGCTTTTGCCGGCGTGCTGGCGCTCGGCACGGCTATGCCTGCCTATGCGGCGGATCTCATCGCCATCATCACGCCCTCGCACGACAATCCATTCTTCAAGGCGGAAGCCGTCGGCGCCGAAGCCAAGGCCAAGGAGCTCGGCTACGAGGCACTGGTGCTGGTCCATGACGACGACGCCAACAAGCAGTCGGAGCTGATCGACACGGCGATCGGCCGCGGCGCCAAGGCGATCATCCTCGACAATGCCGGCGCCGACGCCACCGTCGCTGCCGTGCAGAAGGCCAAGGACGCCGGTATCCCCTCCTTCCTGATCGACCGCGAGATCAACGCCACCGGCGTTGCCGTGGCGCAGATCGTCTCCAACAACTACCAGGGCGCCCAGCTCGGCGCACAGGAATTCGTCAAGCTGATGGGCGAGAAGGGCAATTTCGTCGAGCTGGTCGGCAAGGAATCCGACACCAATGCCGGGATCCGCTCGAAGGGCTATCACGATGTCATCGACGACTATCCGGACCTGAAAATGGTTGCCCAGCAGTCGGCCAACTGGAGCCAGACGGAAGCCTATTCCAAGATGGAATCGATCCTGCAGGCCAACCCCGACATCAAGGGCGTGATCTCCGGCAACGATACGATGGCGATGGGCGCTTATGCGGCACTTGCCGCCGCCGGCCGCAAGGACGTCATCGTCGTCGGCTTCGACGGGTCGAACGACGTGCGCGACTCCATCACCTCCGGCGGCATCAAGGCAACGGTGCTGCAGCCCGCCTTCGCGCAGGCGCAGATGGCGGTCGTGCAGGCCGACGACTACATCAAGAACAAGAAATCTCCCGCCCAGGAAAAGCAGTTGATGGACTGCGTGCTGGTCAATGGCGACAATGCCAAGAAGCTGGAGACCTTCGCGCTCACCAACTGAGCCGGCGTCACATCAATCGCAAGGGACGGACCTCCGGTTCGTCCCTTGCCTCCATTTTCGTGGGTGCTTCCTGACCGCCATGCCGAACAAGCTGACCTGGTTGAGCTTCGCCGTGCCAATTCTTGCCGGACTGGCCGGCCTCGGGCTCACCGCCTGCAAGATCCTGCCGACGCCGTCGGCGCAAAACGGCGGCACAGCACCGGCCTTCAATCCCGACAAGATGGTTGAGGATATCTGGACGGCGAAGGTCATTCCTTACCTGCAGCAGAAGAGCGGACCGTTCTCCGAAGTGCACGCTCTGGCCACCGCCGATCCGGCCGCCGCTGGCGCCAAATACGGCAACCCGAAGAAGCAGGCAAACTCACCCTGGACCTTCGCGGTGCGCCTGGAGGGCAAGACCGTTGCGGCAAATACCCAGTCACGCGCGGCGACCATCGATGTCGACGTCGATGGCGACGGCAAGGCGGATGCGCGGGTGCAGATCGGGCCGGCGGTGCGGGGGACCGCGCTGCGCGACAGCCTCGACTTCATCCAGTTCAACGACTTCACCAACCAGATCGACTTCGCCCAGTTCGGCAAGGCGTTCAACAGCTATGCCGACAAGACTGTGCTGTCCAAGCTGCCGCGCGAGTCCCTCGAAGGCCGCAGCGCCAAGGTGCTCGGCGCCTACACGCTGGGCAGCGGCCAAGACCTGCCGCTGGTGACGCCGGCGGAGGCAGAGATCGGGCCGAAGCCATGAGCGCGGCCGGCGAACACGATGTCATCCTGAAGCTGGAGGTTGTGTCAAAGGTCTATTCGGGCACCGTCGCAGTCAAGCATGCGAATTTCGAGGTGCGCAAGGGCGCGGTCAACGTGCTGGTTGGCGAGAACGGTGCCGGCAAGTCGACGCTGATGAAGATGATCGCCGGCGTCGAGAAGCCGACTGCCGGGCGAATTCTACTGGAGGGCGAAGAGGTCTCGTTTTCGTCATCCGGCGACGCGGTGAACCGTGGCATAGGCATGGTGTTCCAGGAGCTGAACCTGTTCGGCAATTTGAGCGTCGCCGAGAACATTTTCGCCACCCGCGAAATCACCAATCGGTTCCGCAAGATCGACCGCAAGGAGCAGGAGCGTCGCGCCGCAGAGTTCCTCGAACGGCTGCAGGCCGGCATCCGCCCGGACATGCTGGTCGAGGATCTGCGCATCGGCCAGCAGCAACTGGTCGAAATCGCCAAGGCGGTCTCGCTCGATGCGCGCATCCTGATCATGGACGAGCCGACTTCGGCGCTTAGCGCGGCGGAAGTCGAGATCCTGTTCAAGGTGATCGCCGACCTCAAGGCGCGCGGCGTCGCCATCGTCTACATCTCGCACCGGCTGGAAGAGTTGATCCGCATCGGCGACTACATCACCGTGCTGCGCGACGGCCGCATCACCGGCCAGGAGCAGATGAAGAATGTCGATACGCAGTGGATCGTGCGGCAGATGATCGGCTCCGACGCCAAGGATTTCGCCAAGGCCGACGGCCATCTGCCGGGCGAGGAAATATTCCGTGCCGAAGAGATCTGCCTGCCGCGCGCGACCGGTGGACTTGCCGTCGACCATGTCTCGCTGTCGCTGCGCGCCGGCGAGATCTTGGGCATCTACGGCCTGATGGGCGCCGGACGCAGTGAACTGTTCGACTGCATCATGGGCCGTCATGCGCATTCCACCGGTTCGATCTTCATCGCCGGCAAGAAGGTGCGCGAGCGCGACACGACGCGGCGCATCCGGCGCGGCCTGGCGCTGATCCCTGAAGACCGCCAGCGTGAAGGGCTGGTGTCGATCCTTTCGGTCGCCAGCAACCTGACGCTGGCCAGCCTGTCGCGCTTCGCCCGCCTGTTCCATATCCGTGGCACCGAGGAAAGACAGGCGGTGACCGGCATGGTGCGCGAACTGGCGATCAAGGTCGCCGACCCGGCGCAGGAGGTCTCCTCGCTGTCGGGCGGCAACCAGCAGAAGGTGGTGATAGGCAAGGCGCTGCTCACCGGACCGAAAGTGCTTTTGATGGACGAGCCCAGCCGCGGCATCGATGTCGGCGCCAAGGCCGATGTCTTCCGCACCATGCGCAAGCTTTCGCGCGATGGGCTCGGCATCCTCTTCGCCACCTCCGACCTCGACGAGGTGATGGCTCTGTCCGACCGGATCGCGGTGATGAGCAACGGAAAACTGACCGGCATGTTCGATCGCGCCGAGGCGACGGAAGCGGCGATCGTCGCCGCATCGGCGCTCGGCCACGGACCCGCGGGGCATAGGGAGATGAACGCCAATGACTGACATTCCGGCCAAGGCGGCTGCCCCTTCCGCGTCCAGCGGCTCCGTGCTTTTGACGCTGATGAAGCTCAGGACCTTCATCGCGCTGATCGCCGTGCTGGTGTTCTTTTCGATCGCGGCGCCGAACTTTCTGTCGGCGGCAAACCTGATCCTGATGGCGAAGCACGTAGCGCTGAATGCCTTCCTGGCGATGGGTATGACCTTCGTCATCATCACCGGCGGCATCGACCTCTCGGTCGGCTCGATCGTCGGCCTGTGCGGCATGGTCGCCGGCTACCTGGTGCTGAACGGCATCGACCTGCAGATTGGCTACACGATCTATTTCAACGTCGTCGAGATCGCGCTGATCACGCTTGCCGTCGGCATATTGATCGGGGCGGTCAACGGGCTGCTGATCACCAGGCTCAACGTCGCGCCCTTCATTGCCACGCTCGGCGTCCTCTATGTCTCGCGCGGCCTGGCACTGCTGTCATCCGACGGTCGCACCTTCCCCAACCTCGTCGGCAAGCCGGAGCTCGGCACCACCGGCTTCGGCTATCTCGGCGCCGGCAAGCTGCTCGGTCTGCCGGTCTCGATCTGGATCCTGATCGTCGTTGCCCTGGGGGCCGCCTATCTCGCAAAGTACACGCCACTTGGCCGGCACATCTTCGCCGTCGGCGGTAATGAGCGGGCGGCGCGGATTTCGGGCGTGCGCGTCAACATGGTGAAGATGTTCGTCTACATGTTTTCCGGCTTCTGCGCGGCGATCGTCGGCCTGATCATCTCGTCCGAACTGATGGCCTCGCATCCGGCGACAGGCGAAAGCTTCGAGCTCAATGCGATTGCGGCGGCAGTGCTCGGCGGCACTTCGATGTCCGGCGGGCGCGGCACGATCGGCGGTACCATTGTCGGCGCCTTCGTCATCGGCATCCTGTCCGACGGACTGGTGATGATGGGGGTCAGCTCGTTCTGGCAGATGGTGATCAAGGGCCTCGTCATCATCGTTGCCGTTGTCGTCGACCAAGCGCAGCGCCGGCTGCAAAGCCGCGTGACGCTGATGCAGATGGCGAAAGTGAGCTGAGCATGGGTGAACTGCGCGGAGCGCTGATCGGTTGCGGCTTCTTCGCCGTCAACCAGATGCATGGCTGGCGCGACATCGACGGTGCTTCGATCGTTGCCATCTGCGACCGCGATCCGGAGCGGCTCAGGATCGTCGGCGACCAGTTCGGCATTGCGAAGCGCTACACCGATGCGGCTACGATGTTTGCGATCGAAAAGCTCGACTTCGTCGACATCGCCACGACCGTCGGCAGCCACCGGCCGCTGGTCGAGTTGGCGGCCGCCAACCGCGTTCCGGCGATCTGCCAGAAGCCGTTCGCGCCGACGCTGGCCGACGCCAAGGCGATGGTCACGGCCTGTACGGAGGCCGGCGTGCCGCTGATGGTGCATGAGAATTTTCGCTGGCAGTCGCCGATCCAGGCGGTACGCACCGTGCTCGACTGCGGCGAGATCGGCACGCCGTTCTTCGGCCGGATCTCCTTCCGCTCGGCCTATGACGTGTTTTCCGGGCAGCCATATCTGGCGACCGGAAAACGCTTCATCATCGAGGATCTCGGCATCCACATAATCGACATCGCCCGCTTCCTGCTGGGCGACGTCTCGGCGATCATCACGCGAACCGCACGCATCAATCCAAAAATTGCGGGCGAGGACGTCGCGACAATGCTGATGGATCACGACAGCGGCGCCACTTCGGTTGTCGATTGCAGCTACGCGACGAAACTTGCCACCGAGCCGTTCCCGGAGACGCTGATCGAGATCGACGGCAGCGACGGCACCATCCGGCTGGCGCAGGGCTACCGGCTCACCGTCACGGGCAAGACCGGAACTGTGGTGAGCGACGTCTCGCCGCCGCTTCTCCCCTGGGCATCGCGTCCCTGGCGCAACATCCAGGAAAGCGTCGTCGCGATCCAGAAGCACTGGGTCGACTGCCTGGCGACAGGCATCGAACCCGCGACCTCCGGCGCCGACAATCTCAAGACGTTCGCACTTGTCGAGGCGGCCTATATGGGCGCCGCGAGCCGCGAATCTGTCCATCTCGACACTTTGCTCAAATGACTGCCGATCCGTTCCACCTCTACGGCACGCAAGCGGTGGAAGCCGAACCGGTCCGGCTCAGTGCCGGCGCGCTCAGCGCCGACTTCGTCAACGGCAATCTGCGCACGATCCGCCATGACGGCACCGAAGTGCTGCGCGCCATCGCCTATATCGTGCGCGATCGCGACTGGGGTACTTATGAGCCCGAACTGACCGGCCTTGTCATCGACCAGCGGCCCGACGCCTTCTCCGTGAGCTATTCAGCAAGCTGCGCAGGACCGGGCGGAAGCCGGCTCGCCTTCCGCGCCACCATCAAAGGCTCTGCCAACGGCGAGCTGGTGTTCGACGTCGACGCCCTCCCTGACAGTGACTTCGAGACCAATCGCTGCGGCTTCTGCATCCTGCATCCGATCGTCGGCCTCGCCGGCAGTTTTGTGACGGTCGAACATACGGACGGCAGCGTTGTGGATACGAAGCTGCCGCTGCTGATCGATCCCTGGCAGCCCTTCAAGGATATGCGCGCCATCACGCATCAAGTTCGTCCGGGCGTCAGCGCCGAGTGCCGGATGGAAGGCGACGTGTTCGAGATGGAGGATCAGCGCAACTGGTCCGACGCCTCCTACAAGACCTATGTGCGGCCGCTCGCATTGCCATGGCCATATGTGTTGCCTGCTGGCGAGCCGATGCACCAGACGATCAGCCTGCGCATCGCCGGCGACACCAAGGTGGCTGCCGCGACAGCGAACGCCGGACCGGTCCGCGTCGAGCTTGGCGAAGCCGGACCAAGGCTCCCTGATGTCGGCGTGGTCATCTATCCCGAGGACGTAGAGTCGGCGCTCGCGCAATTGCCGATGCTGTCGAAGCTCGGCCCGCAAGAACTCCTTCTCCACTACGATCCAACACGCGGCCATGGCCTGGAAGCCTTGCATGCCCATGCTCGGCTTGCCGCCGCCTATCCGGCCCGGGCAACGCTCGAATGCGTGGTCGCCTGCGCGGGCGACCTCGACGCCGAACTCGCCGATGTCGCCGACATGGTGCGTCGGGCAGGTTTGCGGCTCAATGCCATTGCCGTCTCGCCCTCGGTCGACCGGCGGTCGACGCCGCCGGGCAGCGCGTGGCCTGAGTGCCCGCCGCTCGAAGACGTCTATGCCGCCGCGCGCCGTGCCTTCCCTGACATGCGCCTTGGGGGCGGCATGTTCAGCTATTTCACCGAGCTGAACCGCAAGCGTGTTCCCGCCAACGAGCTCGATTTCATCACCCATTGCACCTGCCCCATCGTGCATGCCGCCGACGATCTCAGCGTCATGCAGTCGCTGGAGGCGCTGCCCTTCATTACCCAATCGGCGCGGGCGATCTTCGGAGAAAGACCCTACCGGATCGGGCCGTCGACGATCGCCATGCGCCAGAACCCTTATGGCGGCGCGACCAAGCCCAATCCCGGGGGCCAGCGCATCGCCATGGCCAATCGCGACCCGCGCCATGCCGCCCAGTTCGCGGCGGCATGGACGATCGGTTATGCAGCGCGTGTCGCGCCGGCCGGGCTGGGGGTGCTGACACTTTCCAGCTTCACCGGGCCGTTCGGCGTGCTCGCGGCATCCGGAGAACCGGTCGCCGAAGGATCGCCGCGGCCGATCTTCCAGGCCATCGAGGGGCTCTGTGAACTGGCTGGCCTTGCATATGTGGCGGCAAGGACAAGCGACGAGACCAAGGTGCTGGCGCTGGCCGGCCGCACCGCTTCGGGCGAGACCATTCTATGGCTGGCCAACCTGACGGCAGACGACGCGCCGGTCGACATTTCAGCACTTGGCCGAAGCCAGCTGATGCTGACGCCTTACGCGATCGCCCGAATCGGCTAGTTGCCGGAATTCATCACATAGAGGGCGCGCGAACGTTCGAGGTGCTTGATCATCGCCTTTTCGGCGCCATCGGCATCCTTCTTCTCGATGCGGCCGATGATCTCTTCGTGCTCGGTCAGCGTGAACTGTTCCTTGCCGGTCCAGATCAGCATTTCGGTGTGGTATTCCTTCAGCCAGCCCAGCATGGCTTCGCTGACCGCGACATAGATCGGGTTGCCCGAAATCGCCGCGATCTGGGTGTGGAACTTCATGTCGGCGGATATGAAAGCTTCGGAATCGCCGCGAAAACTCCGCTGTTCGGCAACGGTGGCGCGCAGCCGTTGCACGTCTTCGGCGGTGGCCTTTTCGGCAGCTTCCCTGACCATGCCACGCTCGAAAAAGATGCGCGCAGTCTTGAGGTGCTCAAGCGTGTCCTTCGACGACGACAGGATGATCTTGGCCGCGCCATCGACCTGCTTGATGATCGACTTGGCGGTCAGCTGCAGCACCTTGGCACGCTCGCCATGCGAGATCGCCACCAGCCCCATATTGCTCAGCGCCTGCATCGCCTCGCGGATCGCCGGACGGCCGACCTCGAAGCGCTCCATCAGCTCGCGCTCGGAGGGCATGTCGTCGCCCGGCATCAGTTCGCCGCTGGTGATCAGCCGCTTCAGCCGCAAGAAGACTTCGTCGGAAAGCTTGCGCCGGACGATCGGTTCCGAACGGTTCATCGTCGCGAATCACTCCCTTGACCCGGCCCTATCTAACACCGCCGACGCAATTCCCGGAATTGCTGTCGCTCGACCCGAGCTGAAACGTCCAGCCGGATATTGCTTGCAATACTTATGTACTCATTATACCAGATTTCGAGCAGCGGTGAACTTTTTTCGAACGCCTCGGCCTGAGACTGCGGACCATGATAACCCTCACCTATCGCATAGAGACATCAGGCAGCATCGAGGCGCTGGCGGCCAAAATCGCCAGCGACCAGTCGACCGGCACCTTCGTTTCGCTGCCCGGGGAGACCGAGGAGTTGAAGGCGCGGGTGGCGGCGCGCGTGCTGGCGATACGGCCCCTACCCGACGCCAAGCGGCCATCCATTCCTGAAGCGGGCAACGGGCCGTTCAAGCGCGCCGATGTCGACATCGCCTTCCCCTTCGATGCCATCGGCACCGACCTCGCGGCGCTGATGACCATCGCCATTGGCGGCACTTATTCGATCAAGGGCCTGTCCGGCATCCGCATCGTCGACATGAAGCTGCCCGAGCAATATCGCGGCGCCCATCCCGGCCCGCAATTCGGCGTCGCCGGCAGCCGCAGGCTGACCGGGGTAACGGACCGCCCGATCATCGGCACCATCGTCAAGCCGGCGCTGGGGCTGAGGCCGCATGAGACGGCCGCGATGGTGGGCGAACTGATCGAGGCCGGCGTCGATTTCATCAAGGACGACGAGAAGCTGATGAGCCCCGCCTACTCGCCGCTGGCGCAGCGGGCGAAGGCGATCATGCCGCTCATCCTCGACCATGAGCAGAAGACCGGCAAGAAGGTGATGTATGCGTTCGGCATCTCGCATGCCGACCCCGACGAGATGATGCGCAATCACGACCTGGTGGCGAAGGCCGGCGGCAATTGCGCGGTGATCAACATCAACTCCATCGGCTTCGGCGGCATGGCTTTCTTGAGGAAGCGCTCTGGCCTGGTACTGCACGCCCACCGCAACGGCTGGGACATCCTCACCCGCCATCCCGGTCTCGGCATGGATTTCAAGGTCTGGCAGCAGTTCTGGCGGCTGCTCGGCGTCGACCAGTTCCAGATCAACGGCATCGCCTCGAAATACTGGGAGCCGGACGACTCCTTCATCCGCTCCTTCGAGGCGGTGACGACGCCGCTGTTTTCGCCTGATGATTGTGCGCTCCCGGTAGCGGGCTCCGGCCAGTGGGGCGGGCAGGCGCCGGAAACCTATCAGCGCACCGGCCGCACGGTCGATCTCCTCTATCTTTGCGGCGGCGGCATCGTCAGCCATCCGGACGGGCCGGGCGCTGGCGTGCGCGCCGTGCAGCAGGCCTGGAAGGCGGCGGTCGATGGCATTCCGCTGGCGGATTTCGCCAGGAGCCATGTCGAACTGGCACGGTCGATCGAAAAGTTCGGCAACGGCAAGGCGGCCTGAACCATGCAGGACCTTCTCCTCAGCTATTATGGCGACGACCTCACCGGCTCAACCGATGTGATGGAAGCGCTCGAGCTCGGCGGCGTGGCGACCGTGCTGTTCATGCGCCACCCAGACGAGGCGTTGCTGTCACGCTTCGCGGATTGCCGCGCCGTTGGGCTGGCGGGCACCAGCCGCAGCGAGACGCCGCAATGGATGGACACGCATTTGCGAGACGCCTTCATCTGGCTGAAAACGCTGAAGGCCGAAATCTGCCACTATAAGGTCTGCTCGACCTTCGATTCCAGCTCGAAGATCGGCAGCATCGGCCGGGCGATCGAGATTGGCCGCTCGGTGTTCGGGCAGGACAGCGTGCCGCTGGTGGTCGGTGCGCCGCAGCTCAAGCGCTACACCGCCTTCGGCCATCTGTTCGCGGCCTATCGCGACCGATATTTCCGCATCGACCGCCATCCGGTGATGAGCCGCCACCCCATGACACCAATGGATGAAGCGGATCTTCTGATCCATCTGTCGCGGCAGACGGGGCTTGCCTCGGGACTGCTCGATCTGGCGACGCTGCAGTCCGCGTCGCGGTCGCAAGCGTTCGATCGCCTTGTAGAGAATGGCGCGGCCATCGTGCTCGTCGACGTCGACAGCCGGGAGACCCAGACGCTTGCCGGAAAGGAGCTATGGCGCACGCGCAGGCCGGGCGGCACCTTCGTCGTCGGCTCCTCGGGCATCGAATATGCGCTGCTCGCTGCATGGGCAGAGACCGCGACCGTGCACGCCGAGCCTCGCTTTTCGCCACCGGGCGTGGCCGACCGGATCGCGGTGGTGTCGGGCAGTTGCTCGCCGACGACTGAACGGCAAATCCGGCATGCTTTGACCGACGGCTTCGACGGCATCGAGGTCGACCCGGTCGAGCTGGTCTCGGAGAGTTCCGAACATGCTATCGCGCGTGCGGCGGCATGCGGCCGCGCCAGCCTGCAGGCCGGGCGCAGCGTCATCTTCTACACCGCGCTTGGGCCTACCGCCGACCGAGGCGCCGAGATCGACCGCCAGGAAGGCGCCCGCCACAAGCTCGGCCGCGGCCTCGGCGCGCTGCTTCGCGAACTGACGATCGAACAGAAATTGAAGCGAGTGGTCATCGCCGGCGGCGACACGTCGAGCCATGCGCTCGGCCAGATGGGCGTCGATGCGCTGACGGTCAGGATGCCGCTGCCCGCCTCCCCCGGCTCGCCGCTCTGCGTTGCTCATTCCAGCATCGCGGCGATCGACGGGTTGGAGGTCGCGCTGAAGGGCGGGCAGGTCGGAACCGACCGCTATTTCTCGGCCATTCGCGACGGCCTTGGCGGTTGACAGCGGCGTTGCGCACTCACCCGCTCGCTGTCAGTAGGGGGAACTGATCAATGACACAGAAGCCTTAAGTCTGGATCGGTACAAGTTTCTCGCGGAGGCGCGTGCCTTCGCCAGCGGGCTGCTCGCCGACGCCTCGCGCGTCCAGCTCTTCGTCATCGCTCCCTTCACGGATATCGAACATCTGCAACATTGTCGGTTCAGGAAGGAGGCCAGGCCATACGCATTGCTCAGACGATCGGCCTGCTACTGCGGCAAGAATGCGCCCTGAGGGACGTGGGTCTTTTAAACAAAATCAATCAGTTAGCAGATGGTTCGCCCAGCCATTTCCTTCGTATGTCCTCGTATGGCCTGGCGACCCAAAGAAGAGACCTGACTGAGGCAGACCACGGTTCGCGAGCAACATTGGCTAATCGTCATAAGTCGGATGGATCAACGCACGTCGGGTGTCCTGGTGGTGGCTTGGCTTTCGGGCCAGCCCCTTCCCGCCATTTAATCGCCGGGCCTCAGGGCCCCTGCTCGACCGGCACCGATAAGATATCCATCCTAGGCCGGGTGTTTGCACGAGCACTGGCATCTTAAGCTCATATATTCTCAGTCGGCTGCCCGCTCATTGAGAACCGTCGCGTGGGCACCGTGGTGCTGGGCTGTTTGGGACTGCATTTTACTGCGCCTGGCCTATCCGCACATGATGAACTGGATGGTGATTATGATGAGACCCTTTATAACGGTCGCTGAAATTGCGATAATCAAGGGGAGACGATGCGTTACATACGTCCTCATTCAATAGACGACGCCGTTGGCCTGCTGGCCGCCTCAGACGGCACGGCCGCCATTCTCGCCGGGGGCAGCGACCTCCTGGTGAGGATGAAAGGCGGTCTTGTCGAACCCGACCTGATCGTCGACATCAAGGCGATCGAGGGCTTGAGCGAAATCAGAGAAACGGCCGACGGTTTCAGCATCGGTGCGGCGGTCCCCTGCGCCGTAGTGGGAGAGAGCGCGGCGCTGGAGAAGGCATGGCCGGGCGTCGTCGAAGCGGCCAAGCTGATTGGCTCGAAGCAGGTGCAGGGGCGCTGCACCATCGTCGGCAATCTCTGCAATGCCTCACCTGCGGCCGACAGTGTGCCGGCGCTGGTGGCCGCCGGCGCCAAGGCATTGGTTGCCGGGCCGGCGGGCAGGCGCACCATTCCCGTTGAGACCGTGCCGACCGCGCCGGGCAAGACCTCGCTCGCCAAGGGCGAGATCATCGAGGCGATCCTGCTCGACAGGCGCCCGCCGCGTTCGGGCGATGCCTATCTGCGGTTCATTCCGCGCACGGAGATGGATATCGCGGTGGTCAGCGCCGGCGTGAACCTGACGCTCGATGAGCAAGGTGTCGTCAAGACGGCCCGCGTGGCAGTGGGCGCTGCCGCGCCGACGGTGCTTCTGGTGGACGAGGCAGCCGAGGTCCTCATTGGCTCCAGGCTGGACGAAGCGACACTCGAGAGGCTCGCCAAAATCTGCTCTGGGGCCTGCCGCCCCATCGACGACAAGCGCGGCACCGTCGAATTCAGAAGGAAGGTTGCGGGTGTGCTGACCAAGCGGGCCGCCGCGGCCGCCTACGCGCGTGCAGGAGGCAAATGATGTCTGGAGTTGCAGTCTCAACGACAATCAACGGCGACAGCGTCGAGTACCTTTGCCAGCCGGACGAGACGCTGCTCGACGTCCTGCGCGATCGCCTGGGGCTGACGGGCGCCAAGGAAGGCTGCGGCACCGGCGACTGCGGCGCCTGCAGCATCATCCTCGACGACCGGCTGGTGTGCTCGTGCCTGGTGCTCGGCGCGGAGGCTGAGGGCCGGCGCGTCGAGACCATCGAGGGCATGGCGCATGGCGATCAGTTGCATCCGCTGCAGCAGAAGTTCCTCGAGCACGCAGCGCTGCAATGCGGCATCTGCACGCCGGGCTTCCTGATCGCGGCCAAGGACCTTTTGGCCAAGAACCCCGACCCGACCGAGGAGGAAATCCGCTTCGGTCTCGCCGGGAACCTGTGCCGCTGCACCGGCTACGACAAGATCGTGCGCGCCGTCCAGGACGCGGCCACCGTGATGAAGGGAGCCTAAGATGAATTTCGATCCGCGTTTTTCGGGGCGTAAATTCACATCCGTCGGCACGCGCCCGATCCGTCCCGATGGCGTCGACAAGGTGACGGGCCGCGCCCGCTACGGCGCCGACTTCAACATGGCCGGCCAGCTGGTCGGGCGCGTTCTCAGAAGCCCGCACGCGCATGCGAGAATCAAGAAGATCGACACCTCGAAGGCGGAGAAGCTGCCCGGCGTGAAGGCGGTAATCACCGCGGCCGATTTGCCGGACCTCACCGATGGCGATGCGGCCATGTATGACGTCCTCGACAATTGCATGGCGCGCGGCAAGGCGCTCTATGACGGCCACGCGGTGGCAGCGGTGGCGGCCGTCGACGCCCGCACGGCGAGGCAAGCGCTGAAGCTGATCGAGGTCGACTACGAGATACTGCCGCATGTCACCGATGTGGACGAGGCGATGAAGCACGCCGCGCCTCTCATCAACGACGCCATCTTTACCGAGGGCCTCGAGGAAAAGCCGGTAAAGCCGTCCAACGTCACCAAGCGCAGCCAGTTTGGCCACGGCGATGTCCATCAGGGTTTCGGCCACGCCGATTTCATCGTCGAGCGCTCCTTCAAGACCGAGCAGACGCACCAGGGCTATATCGAGCCGCATGCCTGCGTGGCGAGCGTCAGTTCCGACGGCACCGCTGATCTCTGGGTGTGCACGCAAGGCCATTTCGTCTATCGCCAGCACTGCGCGCAGCTGCTTGGCATGGAGGCCTCGAAGCTGCGCGTCACCTCGTCGGAGATCGGCGGCGGCTTCGGCGGCAAGACCCATGTCTGGGCCGAGCCGGTGGCGCTGGCGCTATCGCGCAAGGCGGGCCGGCCGGTCAAGCTGGTGATGACCCGCGACGAGGTCTTTCGCGCCTCGGGCCCGACCAGTGCGACTTCGATCGACGTCAAGATCGGCGCCCGCAAGGACGGCACCATCACCGCCGCCGAAGCGACGCTGCGCTATTCATGCGGCCCGTATGCCGGCTCCTGGGCCGAGATCGGCGCCATGACGGCGTTTGCCTGCTACAGGCTCGATAACGTCAAGACGGTGGGCTACGAAGTGCTGGTCAACCGGCCGAAGACCGCGGCCTACCGCGCGCCCTCGGCACCGATGGCGGCCTTCGCGGTGGAAAGCGCGATCGACGAGCTGGCCAAGGAGATCGACATGGATCCGGTCGACTTCCGCATCAAAAACGCCGCGCAGGAAGGCACCCGCTCCTCCTACGGCCCGGTCTATGGCCCGATCGGCATCGGCCCGACGCTCGAGGCGGTGAAGAACCATCCGCACATGAAAGCGCCGCTCGGCAAGAACCAGGGCCGTGGCATGGCCTGCGGCTTCTGGTTCAACTTCGGCGGCCAGACCTGCACCGACCTCAACATCGGCATGGACGGCTCGGTCTCGCTGGCCGTCGGCACGGTCGATGTGGGTGGTTCCCGCGCGTCGCTGTCGCTCGTGGCGGCGGAGGAGCTCGGCATCGACTATTCCCAAGTCAAGGCGGTGGTCGCCGACACCTCCAGCCTCGGCTACAACGACATGACGGACGGCAGTCGCGGCACCTTCTCGTCCTCCATGGCGACCATCTCGGCCGCCCGCAACGCGATCAAGATCCTGCGGGAACGCGCCGCGCAGATGTGGGACATTTCCGTCGACGACGTGGTCTGGGAAAAGGGCCAAGCGATCGCCAAGGGCGAGAAGCATGGCAATCTCGGCAAGCTGTCACTGAAGGAGATCGCGCTCGCGTCGGGCAAGACCGGCGGACCGATCGCCGGCCACAGCGAGCTCGTCGCCGACGGCGCCGGCGTCTCCTTCGCCACCCATATCTGCGATATCGAGGTCGATCCCGAGACGGGCTCGACCAGGGTGATCCGCTACACGGTGGTGCAGGACGCCGGCAAGGCGGTGCACCCGACCTATGTCGAAGGGCAGTACCAGGGCGGTGCCGCCCAAGGCATCGGCTGGGCGCTCAACGAGGAGTATATCTACGGCAAGGACGGGCGGCTGCAGAACCCCGGTTTCCTCGATTATCGCATCCCGGTCTGCTCGGACCTGCCGATGATCGACACGCAGATCCTCGAGATCCCCAATCCCAACCATCCTTATGGGGTGCGTGGCGTCGGCGAGACGTCGATTGTGCCGCCGCTGGCAGCAATCGCCAATGCGGTGTCGAATGCCGTGGGCGTACGGATGACGCATATCCCGATGTCACCGCCGCGCATCCTGGCGGCGCTCGAGGCCGAAGGCTGATGGTCGAAGTGACGCTTTGGGGGTCGCTTGGCACGGCCGCCGGAGGCAAGAACAAGGTCGACGTCGAGGCCAAGGACATAAGGGAGCTGTTCAGAAAACTGGCTGAGCAATATCCCGGCCTCGAGCCCTGGATCGATCGCGGTATCGCTGTCTCCATCGACGGGGTGATCTATCGCGACACCTGGTCGAAGGAATTGCCACAAGGCGCTGAAATTTTCCTGCTGCCGCGTCTCGCCGGGGGGTAACTACCATCGACGACCAAATCCTGGTTTGTGATGCAGGCTCGAGACAAGGCCCGGCTGTCACCGACAATTCTTAACCCGCCGGTGAGTTAGGCAGCAATCCACGACTGCTTCG
The DNA here is from genome assembly GCF_057784325.1 of Mesorhizobium sp. CNPSo 4689. Taxonomy (NCBI): domain Bacteria; kingdom Pseudomonadati; phylum Pseudomonadota; class Alphaproteobacteria; order Hyphomicrobiales; family Phyllobacteriaceae; genus Mesorhizobium; species Mesorhizobium sp. CNPSo 4689. Next base: position 32,240 of record NZ_JBWLUZ010000012.1, on the reverse strand, counting down.
GGTGGCCGTGAATTGACCCGGAGCAAGCGACCTTCCGCTTAGAGCAACTCCAGGAAAAGTGTGAACCGGTTTTCCGTCCGGAATTGCGTCAAAACAAATAGATAGAGCGGCTCTGCGTTTCCGCGAAACGATGCACCGGTCTAGGGTCGACACCAGTGTATGCGCACCAGCTCGCGTTCAATCGGCGAGAGGGATAAACTGACGGCATGCAAATGCGCGCGCTCGATCATATTGTGCTCTGTGTTAGCGATATTGCAACCACATGCCGATTCTACGAGCGCGTGCTGGAACATGCAGTCGCGGGAAGAACGTCCTGGCAAATGGTCGCTGTACTTCGGTATGAACAAGATCAGCCTGCAGGATGCCCGCGCATCGCCAGCCATTGCACGCGACACCGTTCCGGGAAGCGGCAACTTCTGTTTACTAACCGATACTCCGATGGATGCGGTCATCCTACATCTTGAGCGTCATGGCATAACGATTGTGGACGGGCCAGGCGAGCGGGCCGGTGCGCTGGGTGCAATCCTTTCGGTCTACTTCAAGGACCCCGACGGCAACCTCATAGAGGTGAGCAATCAACTCTAGGACAGCATTTGGCTGCGGCTGGCCTTCCGTTCGACTCCAGATAAATATCTGTCCTTCCTTTGTAAGGCTGGCATCTGGGTTGACGGTCGGAAAAGCGCCGTCGCGCCAGTTGCGCGTACCTCATTACACGGTTTCGAGCCGGCTGAACCGAACCGGGATGAGTTTCCGAGTCTCGAGTTGCCCTGCCGCATCCTTGTCGATGGTAGTCAGAAACTGTACTCCTTCAGACACCAAAGGCAGAACCAGACGTCCCGCTGGCTTGAGCTGCTCCAGCAAAGCCGGCGGCGTCCGCTCAGCCGCCACGCTAAGCAAGATCTTGTCGAATGGGGCATGCTCGGACCAGCCGCGAGACCCGTCTCCGACACGAATGGCGATATTGGAAAAGCCAATGTCCCGCAGCAGAGTTTCGGCATGGCTTGCGAATTCCTCGATGATCTCGACGCTCCAAACTTGTCCGGCGAGTTCCGCGAGGATTGCCGTTTGGTAGCCCAGGCCAGTGCCGATCTCGAGCACTGCCTCGTGCGGTTGAGGAGCAAGGAGATCGGTCATCAGAGCGACAATGAAGGGCTGCGAGACGGTCTTATCGAAGCCGATCGGCAGCGGCATGTCCTGGTAGGCATAAAGCGCCAGCGGGGCTGGCACGAAGCGATGCCGCGGCACCCGCCGCATCGCTGCCATCACCCGCTCATCGAGCGTTGCCTTGCCGAGTTCTTCACTTGCAAGGTCGGCATGGATTGCAATCACCTCGACCATGTGCCTGCGTAGAACCGCCAGATGCTCTTCATTCATCGGCTTCATGACGGTGGGGCGTTCCTCAACCAGTCTGCTGCCAGATAGCTTTATATCCTGTTCGTCTTGTCACTGTAACGCCCGCCATCATTTCCAGCGAGAGCCTCCGGCAAGCGCGAGTGACTTGGGGCCGTCCGATATTCAAGCACTTGCAGCGCGATGGCTGCCTATGTCGCGGTGGACGACGGATCCGCGGCACGGTCTCGTTGACATGGTGCAGCCCTGCTAGCAGGTCGCGATCAAGGATGGAGCCCTCCGCGGTTGCTTACCGTGTAGTTACAACTGAATATGCAAATCAGCTCCTGCTAGAAATCAAATCTTCAGGATAGCTTGGCATCCTTGCCCATCGCCGACGACCGGATGGCTCGGATGGATGTTCAGGAGAAAGCAGCTTAAGGGCCCATCGATTGTGTCAGATCGGATGCACCTCGAAGTGCAGGATGATCCTGCCATAGCTGCAGAAGTTGACCGACTTCTGGCGCGCCGCACGCGCGATATCCGCCTCAAAGGCGAGATCAAACGCCTGTTTCGAGCGCGTGTCTGGTCGCAAACGGCGAAGATCATCCGCGCCTGGATGATCTGGGTGGCTTTTTTGGATGTGCTGACCCTGGCGCTCAACATGTTGATGCTTCCAAGGGCAATCGCGCTGTCGATGCTCTTGCCTGGCGCCATCATTCCGCCCGTCGTTATGGCCATCGTCCTTGTCTGGCGAAAACCGCAGGCGCCCTGGCTCCAAGGGGCTTCGCTGATCGCAGGCATGTTCCTCATCTTGTTGTCGATTGCTTTGGTCGGCGTAAGCGCTGGTGGCGAGTTCTACGAACGGCACTTGAACATCATGCTGTTCGTGGCCATTACAGCCATCATCATCTTCGGCATCCCGCTGGCCTGGACGGTAACTATTGCCGCATTGGCGCTCGGTCTTTATCTCGTTTTTCAACTGCAGAACCCGGGCATCGAATTTTGGGAGCGCCGTGGCTGCGACGCTGTTTTTCGCCAGCGGTATCTTCGCAACGGTCGCCGCGCGGCGCATCATGACAATTCTCGCTCAGAAGACTTTCCTATTTGAGCTTCGCGACAGACGCAGGGTCGCCGAACTGGCGGAAGCGAACGATCGGCTGGAACTTCTGGCGCGTACCGATCCGCTCACCGGCATCGCCAACCGGCGCTGGATGACGGAAACGCTCGACCGCCTATGGGGCGGTGGCAGAAAATGCCCCGACGGTGCCGCGATGCTGATGTGCGACATTGACGACTTCAAGAAGCTGAACGATCATCTCGGCCATGCTGAGGGCGATCGCTGTCTGGTCGAGGTCGCCAGCATTATCCAGGAAAACGTGAGGCGCGATCACGATCACGTGGCCCGCTACGGCGGCGAAGAATTCCTCGTGCTCTTGCCCGGGGTGGACGAGGAAGAGGCCATCTCTGTGGCTGAGCGAATTCGTAAGAGCGTTGAGGCCACCGCTTTTCCTAACCCGGCATCCCGCGTGTCGCGCCGCGTCACCCTCAGCATTGGAGTTGCAGTTCAGACGGCTGACGAGGCCATCTCACCGGAGCAGTTACAGCGTCAGGCGGATGCGGCACTCTATCTTGCCAAGCAAACCGGCCGGAACCGAGTGCTGCTCCACAGACAGGAGTCATTCGGGCGCAAACATATTCAGTCGACACGGTGATGCCGTGGTAGGCCGCGACGCGATAGTAGAATTGTCGCTTCGCTGCGCCGTCCTTGAGCGAGAGTCTTCGCGGTGTCCGACGGCGACATGAGCGCCAGCCTGAATCCGCGCTTGTTGAGCTCTTTGGCTATCGCGGCTCCCATGCCTCGACCCGCGCCGGTGATCACCGCCACTGGGCTCTCGATATGTGTGTCCGACATTGACCCTCCTTGAGCTGCAAGGACACTGCGACCTCAGCTCCATGTTGATTTTCGAAATGCAGTGCACAGCCGGCCAAATCCCCGGATCTGCCAGGTCAATTTGTGGCGTTTGACTTCCCCAGGGGATAGGCGGCGCCGGATGCGAGTGCCAGGCGCAGATCATGCTGCAATCATCAGCCTGTGGGATCGATGACGTCAGACGCATCAGCACGAGCCTAAAAAATGGGGGGACCATGGAGCAGGGCGTCGATGCCTGGTGGACGGAGAAGGTTTCATTGATAAAAAGATGGGCTGTCATGTCTGACTGAGGCAAGCGTCGTGCTGCGGCGGTAGTGCTTCTACGTCGGCACTACCGCTGCGCCTGACAATGCCGAGGTCCTCCACAGGGACCCGTATCTTCATGGCTGCACTCTTCGTTGTCTCGTCAAGTCGTCGTCGTCACATGCGGCAGCGCAGAGCTTCGGGGTCGTAGGGCGATTCCGCGATCACCCGCGCCTTGCGCATCTCGCCGAGGATCGGCACCTCCAGTTCCGTGCCCAGCTTACCGAGTTCCACCGGCAGCAGCGCAAAGGCGACGTCGTGGCCGAGCGTATAGGCATAGCTGCCGGAGGTGATGCGGCCGACAAGCTTGCCCTCGTGATGGACGCCTTCGTGGATGAGTGAGCTCGCGCCATCCGTGTCGATGGCGATCGTCACCGATCGCTGCCTCATACCTTCCTGCTGCTGGCGCACGAGTGCCGCCTTGCCAATGAAATCGCCCTTGTCCAGCCGGATGAAGCGATCGAGGTTGCTTTCCCAGGCACTCAACTCCGGGTTCATGTCGCGGTACATGGCGCGATAGGATTTTTCGAGCCGCAGCGATTCCAGCGCATGCAAGCCGATGAGCCGCAGGCCGTGGGGTTCGCCGGCCGCCAGCAGTGCCTTGAGAAGGTGACGCTGGTAGCACAGCGGATGGTAGAGTTCCCAGCCGAGCTCACCTTCATAGTTGATGCGCAGCAGACGGACATCCGTGGCCAACCCCACCGTGCCGGACTTCACGCCGAACCACGCAAACGCCTCGTTGGACAGATCGATCTCGGTCAGCCCTTGCAGAACCTCGCGTGCCTTCGGGCCAACGATCGTGAAGCAGCCGCGCTCGTTCGTGACATTGCGGAGCTGCACGCTGCCGTCCTTGGGCAACAGCTTCGACAGATCGTCGAAATTCCAGCGTTCGGCGCGCGGCGTGGAGATGAGGTAGAAGGTGCCGTCCTGCAGGCGTGAAATCGTATATTCCGCTTGCACGCCGCCGTTCTTCGTAAGGTGATGGCTGAGATTGACGCGGCCGATCTTCGGCAGTCGGTTTGCGAGGATACCATCCAGCCACGCTTCGGCGCCCGGACCGGAGACCTCGAACTTCGTCATTGGTGTCATTTCGACGAGACCGACGGCGGTGCGCACGGCCCTCACCTCCTCGCCGACATAGTGACCTTTCTGGGTCCACCGCCAGCTATACTGATCCTTCGCCTCCACGCCTTCCGGCGCGAACCAGTTCGGCATTTCCCAGCCGTTGAGCACGCCCCAGACCGCACCGCGCTTGGTCAGAATATCGTAGGAGGGTGCGGTCTTCTGCGGACGGGCTGCCGGCATGTCCTGGTAGGGATAGTGCAGTTCGGCGTGCGTACCCCAGCATTCGCGCACCTTCTGCCGCGTCCACTCCTTATTGGCGTAGTCACCGAAGCGGCGCGGATCGATTTCGGACGTGTCGAGGCTGTTCGCACCCTCGACGATGCGTTCCGAGAGATAGTAGCCGATTGCACCGCCCCAGAGGATGCCTCCCGCAACGCCTTCCGCGAGCCAGACATTCTCCAGCCCCCAGGCCGGACCGACCAGCGGTAGTTCGTCGGCCGTCATCTGGAACGGGCCTCGAACGTTCGCCTTGATGCCGACGCGACCGAGCGCCGGCACGAGGTTCAAGGCACGCTCCCAGTTCCAGGCGACCGCGTCGAAATCCTCTTCGAGCAGGTCCGCGCCGAACGATTCAGGAACGCCGTTTTCGGCGAAGAGCTTCAGGCGTTCCGTCTTCTCGTAGGGTCCGAACATCAGCCCGTCGCCTTCTTCGCGCAGGTAGCCTTCGTAACCTTCGTCGCGCAGGATCGGCATTTCCGGCAGGCCCTGGCGCTTGCGCTCCACCACTTCGGGAACCGCATTGGTGATCCAGTACTGGTGGACGATAGGGATTGCCGGGATTTCCAGGCCGAACATGGCGCCCGTCTGGCGTGCATAGTTGCCGGTCGCCGAAATGATGTGTTCGCAGGTGATTTCGCCCTGATTGGTGAGGATCTTCCATTCTCCGCCCGGGATGCGCTCGAAGCCGCGCACTTCGGTGTTGAGGTAGATCCTCGCGCCCCGGTCGCGGGCGCCCCTAGCCATGGCCTGCGTCACGTCCGCCGGTGCGATGTGCCCGTCATCGGGATGGTAGAGTGCGGCCCGCATCTCCTTGTTTTCGAGCAGTGGCCAGAGCTCACGCGCCTCCTGCGGTGTCACCAGTTCCGCGCGGATGCCCTGCACCGCTGCGACACTCATGTAGCTCTTGTATTCATCCAGGCGGTCTTGCGTGTTGGCGATGCGCAGCTGGCCGCACTTGTGCCAGCCCACATGCTGACCGGTTTCCGCTTCGAGACCTTCGTAGATTTCTATCGTCTTGGCGATCATGCGGCCGATATTGATGCTGCGCATGTAGGAGGGAATGAGGCCGGCGGCATGCCAGGTCGATCCGGCCGTAAGCTGTGTGCGTTCCAGAAGAGCGACGTCGGTCCAACCGCGTTTCGTAAGACCGTAGAGGATGGCGGCGCCGACACAACCACCGCCGATGACGACAGCGCGAGCATGAGTTTGCATTGAGAGGCTCCCTCGAATTGGTTTTGCAACCTACAAACGCCTTACCGACCTGTAATGTTGATAAAAATTGTCGAGCGGCATAACTTGAAATTATGCACAGGCTCCGCTCCCTGGTCCCGTCCGCGAATTATCTCTTCTGCTTCGAGGCAGCCGCCCGACGCCGCAGTTTCACGGCTGCCGCACAAGAACTGAATGTCAGCCAGCCCGCCGTCAGCAAGACGATCCGGCTGCTTGAGCACGCGACGGGGCTGAAGCTCTTCCGCCGCGACCATACACGGCTGGAGCTGACCGCAGAGGGGCAGCGGCTTTACAAGGAAACGCAGGAAGCGTTCGACCATCTGCACATGGTCATCTCCTCGCTGCAGAAGAAGCATTCGAACGACGTGGTTCGCGTTTCTTTCTCCGCCGCCTTCGTGCAGCTCTGGCTGCTGCCGCGCCTCAAGGACTTCAAGGCGAAGCACCCGGACGTTTCGCTTCGCATCGAGGAAAGCAGCCGCGACCATCAGGACCTGCTCGAAGAGGACATCGACCTGTCTGCGCGCCTCGGCAACGGCAAGTGGCCAGGCATCCATGCCTGGCGCTTCGTGACGGAAGAAGTGCTGCCGGTGTGCAGCCCGGACTATTTGAAGGAACATGGACCGATCCGCGAGCCCGCCGACCTTTTGCAGCATACGCTCCTGATTTTCGAGGAACGGCACCGGTTGCGTCTCGGCTGGCGCGAATGGCTGGAGCGGCACTCGGTTCCGGCGGCGCGGCTGAAGCAGGATTTCGTCTTCACCGATGCGCTCGGCTCGATTGAGGCGGCGGTGCTCGGCCAGGGTATCGCGCTCGGCTGGAAGCATCTTGTCCATGACCATGTCCGGGCCGGACCTGGTCTTCCCGCTGGCGGAGTCCTATCGCTCGGGACAGGCGATCCACATCATCATGCCGGTGCAACGCGCGCCCAAGCGCGGAACCGAACTCTTTCGCAACTGGCTGATCGAACAGAATGTCGACGCCGATATGCTGCGGGTTGGTAAGGAGTGAAAAGGCCCCTTAGCATCGTGCAGGCAACTTCGATGCCTCAGCCACCTGGTTGTCGCATTTAGTATAGAAATGCACCCAGCGTACGGGCAAAGACCGAGACCTGGTCGAACCTGGGCGAACGTTGACGGGCGGCAGCCAGCAGTTCACCTTCGCTAGATTGCTCCTTTCGACGGCGGCTGATACTCGGAATTTCATCAAATCCTTATGCAAGACAAGACAGCACGGGCGACGAAGCAGCCCGCAAGAAATGACCGCAGCCAGGCCGTCAATGCGGACCTGATCGCCGTTGTGATTGCCGTGACCACTGGCGAACCGAGAGTTCTCACCATCGAGCAGGCTCAGGCTTTGCCGTCCGGTCCTTTTGAGCTCGGCCATCGCTCCTTGCAGTCGGGTCTGCGGGCGTGGGTGGAGCGGCAGACCGGTCATCAGCTGGGCTATATTGAACAGCTCTACACCTTTGCCGACCGCGACCGGACCGGTGACGAGCGCGTGCAGATCTCGATCAGCTATCTTGGCCTGACGCGGGAAGAGCAGGCAGAACGTTCGCAAACACATGGTTGGCACGGATGGTACGACTATTTTCCGTGGGAAGATCACCGCGCCGGCGTACCTTCTATTCTGCCTGACATCGTCGTGCCCCGTCTTTCGGCCTGGTCCGACGACGCGGAAGATCCAAGCATACGCCGCGACCGCCGGCAGCGTGTTGCATACGCCTTCGGTCTGGATGATCGCGACTGGAATGAAGAACTCGTTCTGCAGAGGTACGAGCTGCTTTACGAAGCCGCGCTGGTGGCCGAGGCCACACGCGGTCGGGACAACGGCAATCCGCCGTCCATCCCTGGCCGTCCGATGATCGCCGATCATCGCCGTATTCTGGCAACAGGAATCGCCAGGCTGCGAACCAAGATCAAGTACCGCCCCGTCGTCTTCGAGTTAATGCCAGCAACGTTCACATTGCTGCAGCTTCAGCGAACCGTAGAGGCGCTGGCAGGCAGGCTCGTTCACAAGCCAAACTTTCGGCGTCTGATCGAAGAGCAGGATCTGGTCGAGGAGACAGGCGAGACAATGTCCGACACCGGGGGGCGCCCGGCGAAGCGTTTCCGCTTTCGCCAGACGGTTCTGGCGGAGCGAACTGTCGCAGGGACGAAATTGCCACTCTCACGCGGTTGACATTCCTTATACTCAAGATAAGTATATGCCCTAGTTATACTCGTTTAGAGAATAATAGGGTTGACCATGCTGATCGCCTCCGCACGTACGACCGCGCTCTATGATCGAGTGCGACGGGTCATTCCGCCAATCGAATGGCCGGCATTCACCGATGATATCGAGGCCATTCTCGATCTGAAGCGGCAGCGAAACGCCGTCATCCTGGCGCACAACTACCAGACGCCGGAGATCTTCCACTGTGTTGCCGACATCGTCGGCGACAGCCTGGCGCTTGCCCGCAAGGCGATGTCGGTCGAAGCCGATGTCATCGTGCTGGCCGGCGTGCATTTCATGGCCGAGACGGCCAAGTTGCTCAACCCGATCAAGACGGTGCTCATTCCGGACATGGAAGCTGGCTGTTCGCTCGCCGATTCGATCACCGCGGCAGATGTCCGTCTCATGCGGCAGCGCTACCCGGGCGTACCAATTGTCACTTATGTCAACACCTCCGCCGCCGTGAAGGCCGAGTCCGACATCTGCTGTACCTCGGGCAATGCAAAAGCCGTGGTGGAGTCCTTGGGTGTTCCCCGGGTGATCATGTTGCCGGACGAGTATCTGGCCCAGAACATCGCCGCCCAGACCGGTGTGAAGATCATTGCCTGGAAGGGTCACTGCGAGGTGCACGAGCGGTTTACGCCCACCGACATCCGCCAACTGCGTGAGAACCATCCGGGCGTGACGGTGCTGGCGCACCCCGAATGCCCGCCGGAAGTCGTCGCCGAAGCTGACTTCTCTGGTTCGACGGCCGCCATGTCCGACTATGTCGGGAAGCAAAAGCCGGCGCGGGTCGTGCTGATGACCGAATGCTCGATGAGCGACAATGTCGCAGTCGAGCATCCCGAGGTCGAGTTCATCCGGCCCTGCAATTTGTGCCCGCATATGAAACGGATAACGCTCGCCAATATCCGTACGGCACTCGAGCAGAACCGCCATATCGTCACCATCGAGCCGGAGATCGCCGGGCGCGCGCGGCTGGCCGTCGAGCGGATGCTGGCAGTATGAGCATGGACGTCCGCGATCTCGCCGGCCGGCCGGTCATCATCGGCGGCGGCATAGCCGGTCTGACGACCGCGCTGCACCTGGCGCCCGAACCGGTGCTTCTCCTGTCGAGATCTCCGCTTGGCGCGGACGCGTCCAGCGCGTGGGCGCAAGGCGGGCTTGCCGCCAGCCTGGGCGAGGACGATGACCCGGCGCTCCATCTTGCCGACACGCTCGCAGCAGGCGACGGTCTTTGCGATGCGCAAGCGGCAAGGCGCATCGTATACGCCGCGCCCGCCGCGATCGAGGATCTGGCACGCCTTGGGGTTCGCTTCGATCGGACACCGGCAGGCGCTCTTCGTCTCGGGCTGGAGGCCGCGCACAGCCGGCGGCGCATCGTTCATGCCGGGGGTGACGGCAGCGGACGGGAGGTCATGCGCGCCCTGGTCGCCGCCGTGCGCTCCACGCCGACAATAGAGGTCATCGAGGGCGTCGAAGCACGCCGGCTGGTCGTGGAGGATGGCAGGGTCGCCGGCGTGCTGGCGAGTTGTTCGACGGGTCCAGTGTTCCTCGCCACGGGACGGGTCGTTCTCGCCACTGGCGGGATTGGCGGGTTGTTTCTCGACTCATCCAACCCGATGGGCAGTTGCGGACAGGGCCTGGCGCTCGCAGCGCGCGCGGGTGCCGTCCTTGCCGACCTGGAGTTCATCCAGTTCCACCCGACAGCCCTTGACGGGCCCTGCCGTCCAATGCCGCTCATCAGCGAGGCGGTTCGCGGCGAAGGTGCGGCGCTCGTCGACGAGACAGGGCGGCGCTTCCTCGACGGCGTGCGCGGCGCGGAACTCGCACAGCGCGACATCGTCGCGCGCGCTGTCTGGAACCATCTCGCGGACGGCCATCGCGTCTTCCTCGACGTGCGCGAAAGGCCGGGCACGGCATTCGCGCAGCATTTTCCAACGATCGCTTCAGCCTGCAGCAAGGTCGGCATCGATCCGGCGCGTGACCTCATTCCCATCCGGCCGGCGCAGCACTACCACATGGGTGGCGTCGCCGTGGATCTGGGCGGGCGCACGTCGGTTCCGGGACTTTGGGCTTGCGGAGAGATCGCCTCGACCGGGCTGCACGGCGCCAACCGGCTTGCCAGCAACTCCTTGACCGAGGCCGTCGTCTGCGCGCGCTGGGTTGCCGAGAGTGTAGCCGCTTCGCCCTACGACGGCGGAAAACCAGCAGTGGCGCATGACCTGCCGGCGCAAGATCCAAAGCTTGTGCGCCCTCTCCTGTCGCGTGGCCTCGGCGTCATGCGGGATGGCGAAGGGTTGAAAGAGACCGCGCGGGCCTTGCTGCCGTTGTTGCAACGGCACGGTGCGGCGTCCGATCCCGCCGCCGTCGGGCTGGTGTTCGCGGTTGCCGCCTTGCAGCGCCGGGAAAGCCGTGGGGCTCATTTCCGGACGGACTTTCCGCATCATGCGGCCGTCGCCCGCCGTTCCCAAATCACGCTCGACGCGGCCATTGCCGCAGCGCGGGAACTCGCATCCTCCCCAACGCTTGAAAGCGTCTTTTGATGAGCCTCCCACCACTTCCCGCAATCATGATCGAGCCCCTGGTGCGCGCAGCCCTTCTCGAAGACCTTGGCAGGGCCGGCGACCTGACCTCGGACGCCGTCATACCGAAGGACAGTCATGCCACAACCGTGCTTGCGGCGCGCCAGGCCGGAACTGTCGCCGGGCTCGACCTGGCAATGCTCGCCTTCCAGCTCATTGATCAGAACGTTGACATCGAGGTGCATCGCGCGGACGGCAGCGAGGTGGTGCCCGGAGAGGTCATTGCAGTGGTGAGCGGTTCGGCGCGCGCAATACTCATGGCGGAACGGACGGCGCTCAATTTTCTCTGCCATCTGAGCGGCATCGCCACCGCGACGGCATCGGTAGTCTCAGCGGTTCGCGGGCACAAAGCAAAGGTCGTCTGCACCCGCAAGACGACGCCCGGATTGCGGACGGTCGAAAAATATGCGGTGCGCGCCGGCGGCGGCTCCAACCACCGCTTCGGCCTCGACGACGCCATCCTCATCAAGGACAACCACATCGCCATCGCCGGCGGAATTCGCGCGGCCATCGAGCGCGCGCGAGGCAATGTCGGGCATCTCGTCAAGATCGAAGTCGAGGTCGATACGCTAGCCCAGTTGGATGAGGTCCTGGCCCTCGCCCCCGATGCCGTGCTGCTCGACAATATGTCGGTCGATGAGCTTCGCCAGGCGGTGGCCATGGTTGCCGGCCGGTCGGTCACAGAGGCGTCCGGCGGGATCACCGCGGCGACAGCGCCCGTCTTCGCCGCGACCGGCGTCGATCTGATTTCGATTGGCTGGCTGACTCATAGCGCGCCGATCCTCGACATCGGGCTCGACTACCGTGAGCTTTGACCGTCGGGCCTGACCATCGGCGGCCGAATGACTTTTCTCGACACGAACAGGGCAACGGATCAATGCGAAAGATAGTCGCCAGCAAGCGGCAGGCGCAGGTTTCCTACTATCGGCACGGGCATGGCGGTGCCACGTGAGCACTCCTGCACTGGGCGCTGCGGCCAAATTGTGAGCCCCTACGCGAGAGGCGCGCCCTGAACCGACCACCGACGCCTATTGCTTGACCGAGGTGGAGGTGCCCCAGGTGTCGGACAGCACGTAACCTTGGGGATACGGATCTGTCGGATCGAGATAGTAATTGTGCTCACCTGTGATCCAGGCCCGGCCGGTGATCTCCGGAACGATCGCCCTGCGGCCGCCGACCTCCGTCAGCTCAACAATCCTGCCTGTGAAGCGCGAGCCGATGATCGATTCATGGATCAACACATCGCCCACTCCCATCAGGCCGCGTGCCTGCAGCACAGCCATGCGGGCCGATGTGCCGGTTCCTGTCGGACTGCGATCCGAGCGTCCGGGCGAGACGATGCAGGTGTTGCGAGTGACGTTGCCCGGACCCTGGAACGGCATAGCGAACTGCACGATCGACACGCCGCGCACATGGTCGAATTCCGGATGGACGACATCGAGCTGTTCGCGCGCGGCCCGTCGGACCTTCTCGCCGGCCATCGCCAGTTCGCGAGCCTCGTCGGGGGCGACCGAAAAGCCGAGCGCCTTGGCATCTACGATCGCATAGAACATGCCGCCATAGGCGATATCGACCGTGAGCGTGCCGAGCCCTTCAACCTCGATGTTGGCATCGAGGCGATCGACAAAGGCAGGCGCGTTGCGGAAGGTGATCGACAGGCATTTGCCGTCGCGGCATTCGGCGCGCACCTCGATGACGCCACCCGGCATGTCGAGCTTGAAGCGTGTCTCGGGCTCCTGCATCGGCACCATGCCGGTCTCAAGCAGCACCGTGGAGACGCAGATCGTATTGGACCCGGACATCGGAGGGTATTCCGTCGGCTCCATGATGATGGCGCCCGCGGCGCAATCGTCACGCGTCGATGGGACGAGCAGGTTGACGTGCCGCGCAACACTGCCGCGCGGCTCGCAGATCAGCATCCGCCTGATATGGTCGTGATCACGTTCCATCGTGATCATCTTTTCCATCATGGTGCGGCCCGCCGGCGGCAGGACGCCGCCCACGATGACGTCGCCGACTTCGCCTTCGGCATGACAGCCGACGACACGAATGCTGGTTTTCGTGCGCATTGATATTTCCTTCCTCCAAATGACTATTTTACCTGGCAGGGAGCCGCCAAGTTGCACTTGCGGGCCATCAGGCAACAGCCTGCACTTGATGTCAGCAAGTGATTTTGCGTTCAGCTCTTTATGCGCCATCAAGGTAGTCCTACCGACGAAATAGGTTGTGCTGCTAGCGGAAAACCGAATGCCGTGGCCTTCTGCGTCTAGCTAGAGCGAACCGGTTTCGACGCCGCTGTCGCGAATGCCGGTCTGGGGTAAGTCGGTCGGCAAGGATCGCCAGGAACGCAATGGAGAGGCCCGCGACGATACCCAGTCCAGCGTCGGCCTTGCCGAGTGCGATATAGACCTGCTGGCCGAGGTCGCGTGTGCCGACAAGGGCTGCAATCGCCAGCATCGACAGAGCAGCCATGATGGTCTGGTTGGCCCCCAGCATGATCACCGGAACGGCAAGCGGAAGTTTCGCCTGAACCAAAATTTGAGCTGGGGTCGCGCCATCTGCTCAACTGCCTCGACCACGTCTGCGCGCATATGGCGGAGCCCATGCTCGACATAGCGAATAGGTGGCACGATGGCGTAGATCATGATGGCGATGAGGGCTGTGAACTCGCCCACCTTGAAGAACATAAGTGCCGGTATCAGAAAGACGATTAGGTGTGACGCGTGTCTTCGATGAGAAGGGGAGTTGCAGCGCAAAGGCCCAAAATGTTGAGGTATCACAGACCAACGGCTGCAAGCCGATGGTACCGTTGGCTGGGATCGAACCAGCGACCTCCGGATCCACAATCCGGCGCTCTAACCATCTGAGCTACAACGGCACGTGTGCCTGGCAGGATCCAGATGAAGCTTGTTCTCCGGGATCCGCACTGTCGTTCGGCGTTGCGTCCAATACGGGCTATCGGATCTTAATTCAAGGCCTTTGAGAAGCAAAGGTACGGTTCTACAAACCGCGGCGGATTCCGCCGGACAAAAGAAAAGGCCGGCGGGAGGAGGTGCCGGCCTTTTCCTGTTACGAGCCAGCGGGAGGAGGTGCTGGCTCGTCACCCCGGGGAGCAGAGGGAGGAGGTTCCACTCGCCGGGTATTCACTTGGTCACTTTATCGCACATCTATTTGTCTGACGAAATGCGACGTTTTGATGCATCGCCAGGATGAGCGCAAATATTAGGCGGCCTTGATGTCCTTCAGGGCCTTCTCGAAAGCGGTCTTAACCGGCTTGGAGACGTCCTCGGCAGCCTTGGAAGCAACGGCCTGGAATTCCTTGGCCTGCTCGACGGTCGTTTCAACACGCTTGCGCAGGAAGGAGGTCTGCAGCTCGACGACTTCCGACAGCGACTTGGCGCCGATCAGGGCTTCGAGATGCGAGAAGCCGGCTTCGGCATTGGCGCGCAGAGTGGCAATGGTCTTGAGCGACAGGTCGCTGGAAACGGTCTTGGCGGTCTCGAAGGTCGATTCCAGGACCTTCTGGGTCTCCTCGGCGCCGGTCTTCAGCTTGGTGTAGGCCTCTTTCGACTGCTCGACGCCCTTTTCGGCGAAAGCGCGAATCTGGTCGGTGGTCTTGGAAGCATCGAAGGTCGGGAATTCAACGTTCTCGATCGTCTCGCCGGTCTTGGTCTTGGACATTTTCCATCCTTTTCAGTGGTAGCGGCTTTGACAGAAAGCCGTCTCGTTCATGTATAATGGCAATATAGAGGTTTTTTTGTGCGATGCAACATCTTTGTTGCGGTGCACCATAAAATTCTTCCCTACCGTTAACCAAGAGCCCAGAGATTCCGACCGCTGCACGTCATAGCTTGTGGACCTTCGCCCCGCCGGCTTTTATTAACAAAGCGTTAACTGAAATTGCCCGCCGAGGGATTCGCCAAGCGCATGCCGCCTGAAAACTACTCCTTCCTCGACGTCGCCGTGCTCGACGCGGTCCGCCAGCGCTTCGCCGCCGGCGACGCGATCGCCATATTGTCGGCGGACCTCGAACAGGTGATCTGGGCCAATGGGCCCGGGGCCGCGGCGTTCGGCTACCCGGATATCGAGGCCATCATCGGCGCCTCGGCACGGCTGCCGCTGATCGCCCGGCGCCAGATCATGGCGACCAGCGGCTTTCCGGAGATCGGCAGCGACCGTGCCATCACGGTCAGGCTGGCGACCGGCCTCAGCAGCCGTGCCGTCGGCTTCCTGGCCAGCGCGGTCAGGATGCCGGATGGCGAGGATGCGATCATGCTGGTGCTGCCGGCGGCGCAAACCGGCTCGCGCAGCCCGGCCGAGATCGCCAGCCGCGCCATTGGCGGTTTCACCGAAGATGGCCATTTCATCGCCTTCATCAACGCCGCGGGCGGTGTCGAGGCCGCCTCGGACGGCTTTGCGGCGCTCGGCATCCAGCCCGAGACGCTGGAAGCCCTTGTTGGCGATGTGGCAAACGGCGACGAGCGTATCGTCAAGCGCCTGGTTCCGGGCAGCGCCAGTTCCTATCCGGCCGGCCTCGCCCGGCTGACCGACACGCGCCACCTGCTGGTGGTCATCGACGAAGACCAGCTCGACGATGAAGGGGCCGTTGGCGAGCCCTACGCCGCATCGGCAGAAGACAACAAGGCCGGCCGGGCGGAAGCCGGTCAGGATAATGAGCCCACGACAACAGCTCCGACGGCTGCGGCAGCGGACGTGGCGCCGGACGCCGGACGCGTCGCACGGCCGACCGACAAGCAGCCTGCCGCTTCGGCGACGCAAAGCCCGGACGACGGTGAACGGCAAACAACGGGCGGAGCGCCGGCGCAACACGACCACTGGTATTTCAATGCCGGCGGGGATGAGGCGAGACAGCCGAACCGGTCAGGCACTCCGGTGCAGGTCGACGCCCCGGCCGAAAGCAGGCAACAGGAGCTTGCCAGGGCCGCCTCTGCCGCCGAACGCCCCGTCGCGGCGACAATCGACCGTTCGGCACCGCCGCTGCGCTTCGTCTGGCGCACCGATGCCGAAGGCAGGTTCAGCGCGCTGTCGGCGGAATTCGCCGGGATCGTCGGCAAGCCCGCCGCCGATGTGATCGGCCGCCGTTTCAAGGATGTGGCGGCCACTTTCGGTCTTGATGCCTCGGGCGAGATCGCCGGCCTGCTGGAGCGGCGCGACACCTGGTCCGGCCGTTCGGTGCTGTGGCCGGTGGCCGGCTCCGATCTCAAGATACCAGTCGATCTGGCGGCGCTGCCGGTCTATGGCCGCAGCCGCGCCTTCGAAGGTTTTCGCGGTTTCGGCGTTGCCCGCAGCGGCGACGCGGTGGTCGATCCGGAAGCGATCGGCATGGCGCTTGTCCCCAATGGCGAGACGCACCGGACCAGCGAGCCCGCAGGTGAGGCGCCCGAGACGGGGACAGCCGAGCCGGCCGACCCGTTCAAGGGCGAAGTGCCGGCGCTGACCATCGTGCCGAAGCCAGAACGCCGCTTCGCCGACAAGGTGATCCGGCTGGCCGAGCATCGGCAACCGGCCAACGATAAGGGCCTGTCGACCCTGGAGCGCAGCGCCTTCCGCGAGATCGGCGAGCGGCTGAAGAAGGACAGCACGACCCCGGTCGAACCGCCGGCCGCGGAGACCCGCGCCGAGGACACAAAAGCAACCGCCGACGGGGATGCCCCGATCGAGGCAGTCGACGCGACTTTGCCCGGGCAATCCGGCGTCGCACAGCAGCCGGAGCCGTCCGCCGAAGTCGGTGAGCAGGCGAAAGTCGCAGCAACCGTCAGCCGGCCGCCGGAAAGCGAAACGGAAGCGGCTGAACAACCCGAGAGCGACGCCGAAGACGAGAAGGATCTGGCGCGGCTCGACGGCGTCCAGCCGGAGGAAGATAGCGAAGAGACCCCCACGGACCAGACCGCGGCGCCTGCCGTCTCGGGCTCGCTGCTCGACTATGCCGACCATACGGACGAGCCGGGCCAGGTTGCGGACAGTAGCGACGCGCCGGTTTCCGAGCCGGACCAGGCGACAGTAGCACCGGAAGCCACCAAGGCTGAGGATACCAAGCCGGCTGTTGCCGAGGCGCCGGCTATGGGCGCCGGCGAAGACGACAGCATGACATCAGACGATTTCCGCGACGCCGAGGACAGCGAGGACTGGGCGCCGGCCGACGAGGACACCGCTGCTTCCGTCGAGGAAGCCGCCTCGTTGGCAAAAGACAGTGTCTCTGACGCGGCTTTGCCACCTCCGGAGCAGCCGCTGCTCAAGGTGCCGCCGCTCAAGCTCGACGGGTTCCTGCCCTCGGCTTTCTCAACCGGGTATGAGACCAAAGCCCCCGATACATCGATCCTCGGCAAGCTGCCGGTACCGCTGCTCATCCATTCCGGCGACGAGCTTCATTACGCCAATGACGAGTTCCTCCATTTGACCGGCTATGACGCGCTCGACGATTTGGCCGATGCCGGCGGCCTCGGCGCCTTGTTTGCCGATCATTACTCCGACGACGGCGCTGCCGACGAAAGCGATCGGGCGCTCAGGCTGAAGGCGCGCGACGGGCAGGAATTCCCGATCGACGCCATCCTGCGCTCTGTTCCGTGGCGCGGCGGCAAGGCGCTGATGCTGGTGGTGCGCCGTTCCGGCGAGGACGAGGCGGTCGCTGCCCTGCATGGCCTGTCGGACGAACCGACCCAGCCCGATGTTTCCGAGCTCAAAAGCCGCATTGCCGAAATGCGCACCATCATCGACACCGCCACCGACGGCGTGGTGCTGATCGGCCGCGACGGCGCGATCCGCTCGATCAGCCGTCCGGCAGAAGCATTGTTCGGCTTCGACAGCGACGAGGTGGCCGGCAAGCCGTTCGCCTCGCTGTTCGCCATCGAGAGCCAGCGCGCGGCGCGCGACTATCTCAACGGGCTTTCCGAGCCCGGCGTTGCCAGCGTGATGAATGACGGACGCGAGGTGATCGGACGCGAGGCGCAGGGGCGCTTCATTCCGCTGTTCATGACCATCGGCAGGCTGCCCAGCGACAGCGGCTTCTGCGCCGTGGTGCGCGATATCACGCAGTGGAAGCGGGCCGAGGAGGATCTCACCCAGGCGCGCGCCGTGGCCGAGCGCGCCTCTTCACAGAAGACGGATTTCCTGGCTCGTATCAGCCACGAGATCCGCACGCCGCTCAATGCCATCATCGGCTTTTCCGAACTCATGGTGGACGAGAAATTCGGGCCGGTGGCCAATGACCGCTACCGCGATTACCTACGCGACATCAACCGCTCGGGCAACCACGTGCTCGACCTCGTCAACGACCTGCTCGACATTTCGAAGATCGAGGCCGGCCAGCAGGAGATGGACTACGAGGCGGTGTCGCTCAACGACACGCTGGCCGAGACGGTGGCGATGATGCAGCCGCAGGCCAATCGCGAACGCGTCATCATCCGCTCCAGCTTCGCTTCGCGGCTGCCGGAAGTGGTTGCCGATTTGCGCAGCGTGCGCCAGATCGCCCTCAACATCCTGTCCAACGCCATCCGCTACACACAGGCGGGCGGCCAGGTCATTGTCTCGACCGCCTACGAGACCTCGGGCGATGTCGTCATGCGCGTGCGCGATACCGGCATCGGCATGAGCCAGGCCGAGATCGAGCAGGCGCTGAAGCCGTTCAAGCAGATCAACGCGCTGAAGCGCGGACGCGGCGACGGTACCGGTCTCGGACTGCCGCTGACCAAGGCGATGGTGGAGGCCAATCGGGCTCGCTTCAGCATCAACTCGACGCCCGGCGAAGGCACGCTCGTCGAAGTCGCCTTCCCCTCGACCCGCGTGCTGGCCGAGTAGGCCCGATCCATTGCTTTTGCAGCAAAAGAAAAGGCGTCCAATGGGACGCCTTAGGTAATGAGATTGCTGTCACAACGGGGCTTGAGCGAAACTGATCCTCAGGGGACGAGGACGGGATTTCTCCCTCAAGTTACATGCGACTATCAGCGCCGGCCCTTAACAAATCCTTACCGGCCGGGCGGAAAATTTACGAATGTGTACCACTCATGAAATCTAGGTAAATTCGACCGAGATAATTCGTTAACCATCGTGATGGCCTTTTAGCCATGCATGCCGTTCTCCCAAAACCGCCACACACTTTTGGGCGGCATGCATCAGTCGGCAAGCTGCGGCAGATTTTTGAACAACTCCAGCGCCTCGGGATTGGCGAGCGCCTCCTTGTTCTTGATGGCGCGGCCATGCACCACGTCGCGCACCGCAAGTTCGGTGATCTTGCCCGATTTGGTGCGCGGAATGTCGGTGACGGCGACGATCTTTGCCGGCACATGGCGGGGGCTCGCCCCGGTACGGATTTTCGCGCGGATGCGTTTTTCCAGATCGGCGTCCAGCACCACGCCGGCGGCCAGCCGCACGAACAGCACGATGCGCACGTCATTGTCGAAATCCTGGCCGATGCACAGCGCCTCGAGGATCTCCGGCATCTGTTCGACCTGGTTGTAGATCTCCGCCGTGCCGATGCGCACACCGCCCGGGTTGAGCGTCGCGTCGGAGCGGCCATGAATGATCAGGCCGCCATGGGCGGTCCATTCGGCGAAGTCGCCGTGGCACCAGACATTGTCGAAGCGCTCGAAATAGGCGGCCTTGTATTTCTTGCCTTCGGGGTCGTTCCAGAAGCCGATCGGCATTGCCGGAAAGGCTTTCGCGCAGACCAGTTCGCCCTTCTCCTGCCGGACCGGCCTGCCGTCGTCGTCCCAGACGTCGACGGCAAGGCCGAGGCCGGGTCCCTGGATCTCGCCGGTCCATACCGGCTCAGTCGGCACGCCGAGCACGAAGCAGGAGACGATGTCGGTGCCGCCGGAGATCGAGGCCAGATGCACGTCCTTCTTGATGCCGTCATAGACGAAGCGGAAATCCTCCGGCGACAGCGGCGAACCGGTCGAAGAGATGGTGCGCACCGTGGACAGATCATGGCTGCGGATCGGCTCGAGGCCGGCCTTGCGCACGGAATCGATGAATTTCGCCGAGGTGCCGAAATAGGTCATCTTCTCGGCATCGGCGAAGTCGAACAGCGCATTGCCGTCCGGGTAGAAGGGCGAGCCGTCATAGAGCAGCAAGGTCGCGCCGGAGGCCAGGCCCGAGACCAGCCAGTTCCACATCATCCAGCCGCAGGTGGTGAAGTAGAAGAGGCGGTCGCCGTCGAGCAGGCCGGCATGCAGGCGCTGTTCCTTGATGTGCTGGATCAGCGTGCCGCCGGCCGAATGGACGATACATTTCGGAATACCGGTCGTGCCTGAGGAAAACAGGATGTAGAGCGCGTGCGCGAACGGCAGCCTCTCGAAGCTGACCGGCTTGGCGGCAAAGGGAGACAGCGCCTCCTCAAGGCTATCCGCCCTGTCGATGGTCGCTGCCACATCCGCCGATGTGCCGAGATAGTCGACGATCAGGATCTTGCGGACGGAAGGCAGCTTTGCCGCCACCGTCGCGATCTTGTCGGCGACCTCGATCGCCTTGCCATTGTACCAGTAGCCGTCGGGCGCGATGAACACGACGGGCTCGATCTGGCCGAAACGGTCGAGCACGCCCTGCTCGCCGAAATCGGGAGAGCAGGACGACCAGACGGCGCCGATCGAGGCCGCCGCCAGCATAGCTGCGACGGTCTCCGGCATGTTGGGCATCATGGCGGCGATACGGTCGCCTTTCTTCACCTTCAGCGACAGGAAAAGCTGCTGCAGGCGCGAAGTCAGCGCATTGAGTTCGTTCCAGGACAGCCGCCGCTCGACCTTGTCCTCGCCGCGAAAAACGATCGCCTCGCCTGACCCGGTTTTCTTCAAAAGGTTCTCGGCGAAGTTCAGCGTCGCGTCGGGAAAGAAGGCTGCCCCCGGCATCTTTTCGCCATCGACCAATGCGCGATCGCCCTTGTCGCCGACGATACCGCAAAAATCCCAGACCAGGTCCCAGAACGCCTCGCGATCGTCGATCGACCAGCGGTGAAGCTCTGCATAGGCGGCGAAGGAGAGACCGGTTTTCGCCGCCGCGGCTTTCATGAAGGCGGTCATCGGCGCGGCGTCGATCTGGTCTTGCGTCGGGGTCCAGAGTGGTGCGTCGGCAGCCATGATCGTTCCTCCACGGGCTGCACCGCTTATGCATATTGCGTTGCAGCAGGGCAAGATTTTGTTCCGACAAGTGATGACGCATCGGGAAAACCGCCGGCAAAGCAGATGTCCATGGCTGTTGGTGTGCGCAAATGCCATCGCCGGGCCATAAAGACTTGAAATGCGTCAGCGCTGGGTTACACCCGTCGGGCGATTTGTCGGCAATGGAAGCAACCGGGGCGATATGCGATCATCTTTGATCCGGCGCGGAATATGGGCGATCGGCGTTGCCGTGCTCGTGATCGCGCTGGTCGTCGCCGCCCTGCCGCTGTTTGCCTCGACCCGCATCGTGCGCGACCGCATCGCCTGGGAGATGAGCGCCTGGAGCGGCTTCAGGGTCACCATCCAGGGCTCGCCGCGCATCGAGGTCTGGCCGAAATTCCGGGCCATCCTGAGCGACGTGACGCTTTCGCAGTGGACCGAGACCGACGCCCCGCCGGTGATCGAAGCCGAGCGCGTCGAGGTCGACCTCTCCGCCATGGCGGCATTGCGCGGCGACGTGGTGTTTTCCACCGCGCGGCTGGTGCGGCCGACGATCAGGGTCCAGCGTGCGACAAACGGTTTCTACCTGCCGGCCATTCCGACCGGCGGCCGCATCACGCGCTCGATCGACACGGCGCGCGGTGTAGTCAGTGCCGATCCGGCCAAGCCCGATCTCAGCAAGCTGCCGGCCGATCCATTCGGCACGGTGGAGTTCAGGGACGGCCGCATGGTGGCTCTGGTCGGCGGCAAGGAGACCGAGATCCTGAGCAGCCTCACCGGCCAGGCGAACTGGGCGGCGATGAACAGCAATGCGACGATGACGGCGACCGGCATCTGGCGCGGCGAAAGCGTAGCCGTCGATTTCGCGTCGCCAAACCCGCTGGTGTTGTTTGCCGGCGGTGCCGCGCCAATCACGCTATCCTTCAAGGCCGCACCGGCCACCTTTTCCTTCGACGGCATGGCCTCGATGTCGGAGAATGGCTATTTCGATGGCCAGGCGAAGTTTGCAGCGCCCTCGCTGCGGCGCGTGCTCGAGTGGTCGCAGGCCGGCATCGCGCCAAGTGCAGCGATCGGCTCGGTCTCGGTCGCCAGCAAGGTGACGGCGTCGGCCGGCCGGGTGAAATTCGAAAACACCACGGTGGCGCTCGACAACAATCCGGGCATGGGGGCACTGGACTTCTCCTTCGGCGAGACCCTGCCGGTCATCTCCGGCACGCTCGCCTTCGACACGCTCGACCTCCGGTCGTTTCTGTCCGCTTTCACGCCGCTGGCACCAACCGGAGAGTCCGGCCCCGGCGAGATCGACACCAGCTTCGCCGACAAGGTCAATCTCGACCTCAGGCTGTCGGCGGCGCACGCCACGGCCGGACCCGTCCAGCTTGCCGACGTCGCCGCCACGGCGCAGGTCAAGAACGGGCTTGCCGTCTTCGACATTTCGGATGCCTCGGCGTTCGGCGGCAACATCCAGAGCAGCCTGCGTTTCGACCGCAAACCCGAAGGCACGCAGGTCGAGATTCGGCTTCTCGCATCCGACGTCGACGGCGGCGCCTTCGCCACCGCGGCCGGCATGACGCGGCTGGTGCCGGTCGGAACCGCAACCGTCTCGGTCATCCTGAAAGGGCCGGGCAAATCCTGGGATTCGATCTTCGAAAACGCCGACGGCTCGGTCACGGCGACGTTCGGGCCGGGCGCGCTCACCGGGCTCAACCTGCCGGCCTTCCTCAAGCGCACCGAACAGGGCGGGTTCTTCGCGCTCGACGACGTCTCCAACGGGACGCTGCCGATCGACGGCGCCGAGATCAAGGCCAGCATCTCGAAGGGCGTGGCGCGGCTGGACAAGGCCGAGGCCAATTCGGCGAAGTCCAAGATCTGGCTTTCCGGCATCGCCTCCTATGCCGGACGGGGGCTGGCGCTGTCGGGCGGCGTCATCCAACCTGAGCAGGCCGCCAAGCAGCCGGATGGGCAGCAAGGACCCAACCAGTCGTCCTTCTTCGTCGGCGGCACCTGGAGCACGCCGTTCATCTCGCCCATCAGCCGCGGCATTTCGGGCGAATAGACCGCCCCTTCTCCCGTCAGGCAGCCAGCACTTGCGGCTGCCTGCCTTAACGATCAGCCGCGCTGCGCCGCCTGCTCGTCGAGCTGGCGCTGCACTTCACGCCGCTTGTTGGCGAGCGAGGCGATGATGACGCCGATGGCGACGACGGCGATCAGAATGGTGCAGGCGGCGTTGATTTCCGGCGTCACGCCGAGGCGAACCTGGCTGTAGATCTTCATCGGCAAGGTTGTGGCGCCAGGGCCCGAGGTGAAGCTGGCGATCACCAGGTCGTCGAGCGACAGCGTGAAGGCCAGCATCCAGCCGGAGACGATGGCCGGCATGATCACCGGCAGCGTGATCTGGAAGAAGGTCTTCACCGGGGTCGCGCCAAGATCCATCGCGGCTTCTTCCAGCGAACGGTCGAAGCTGATCAGGCGCGACTGCACGACGACGGCGACAAAGCACATGGTGAAGGTGATATGGGCGAGCGTGACGGTCAGGAAGCCGCGGTCCAGTCCGACGGCAACGAAGAGCAGCAGCAGCGACAGGCCGGTGATGACCTCAGGCATGACCAGCGGGGCAAAGACCATGCCGGAAAACAGCACCCGGCCCCTAAAGCGCGTGTAGCGGGTCAAGGTGAGCGCCGCCAAAGTGCCGAGCACGGTGGCCACCGTGGCCGAGATAACGCCGACGCGGGCCGTTACCCAGGTGGCGTCCATCAGGCCCTGGTTGTGGAACAGCGAGACGTACCATTTGGTCGAGAAGCCGCCCCAGACGGTGACCAGTTTCGACTCGTTGAACGAGAAGACGATGAGCAGGACGATCGGCAGGTAAAGAAAGGCAAAGCCCAGCACGATCGAGGTGATATTGAATCGGCTCCAGGTGGCGTTCATTTGCCTTGCTCCTGAGCGCGCGCCTGGGCCTGCTGGAAGAGCATGATCGGCACGATCAGCAGCAACAGCAGGATGACGGCGACGGCCGACGATACCGGCCAGTCGCGGTTGCCGAAGAACTCGTTCCACAGCGTCTTGCCGATCATCAGCGTCTGTGAGCCGCCGAGCAGGTCCGGAATGACGAACTCGCCCACTGCCGGGATGAACACCAGCAGGCAGCCGGCGATGACGCCGGGCAGCGACAGCGGAAAGGTGATCTTCCAGAAGGCACTGGTCGGCGGGCAGCCGAGGTCCTTGGCCGCCTCGATCAGCGAGTAATCCATCTTCTCCAGCGACGAATAAAGCGGTAGCACCATGAACGGCAGATAGGAATAAACGATGCCGATGAAGATCGCCGAATAGGTGTTGAGGATGATCAGCCGCTCGCTGATGACGCCGGTGGCAAGCAGGAACTCGTTGAGCAGGCCCTCGGGCTTGAGGATGCCCATCCAAGCGTAGACGCGGATAAGAAACGAGGTCCAGAACGGCAGGATGACCAGCATCAGCAGGGTCGGGCGGATACTTGCGGGGGCGCGCGACATGCCATAGGCGATCGGATAGCCGACGAACAGGGTCAGGACCGTCGAGATCGCGGCGATGATGACGCTGGTCACATAGGCGTTGAAGTAGAGCGCGTCCCCGATCAGCCAGGCGTAATTGTCGATGCTGAGCTGCTTGAGCTGATCAAAAAAGCCGGAAATGCCGCCGCTGAAATCGAGCACCGGCGTGTAGGGCGGCATGGCGATCGCGGTCTGCGACAGCGATATCTTGAAGACGATGATGAAGGGAATGAGAAAGAAGAACAGCAGCCAGAGATAGGGGATGATGATGACCAGACGGCCGACGAAAGCCGCTCCCAGTCTGGCCAGTGGGGACTGGGCGGCATCTGCCGATGGGGACGTTGCTGCAGCGGCGGCGGCGTTCGACATGGTCGCCCCCTACCGTGTCAGCACGACGCCGGCATCGGACCGGAAAGAAACCCAGGCGCGGTCGTTCCAGCTCAGCGGATCTTCGGTCACGCGCGCCGCATTCATCGTGCTCGCCCGCACCATCTGTCCGTCGTCCAGCCTGACGTGATAGACGGTCATGTCGCCGAGATAGGCGATGTCGTAGACTTCACCTTCGAGCGCATTGACCGCGTCGGCCGGCTTCCTCGACGAAATCCTGATCTTCTCCGGCCTGATGGCGAAGACGATGTCGGCGCCGGCCGCGGCATCGCCGGCGTTCTCGACGACGATCTGGGCTCCGGTGGCGCCCGCGATGCGGGTTGTCTTTGCCGTCCGCTCGGCAACCTTGCCTTCGAACATGTTCACGTTGCCGACGAAGTGGGCGACAAAGCGCGAGGCAGGCGCCTCGTAGACTTCGGGCGGCGTCGCCACCTGCATCACCTCGCCCTTGTCGAGGATGGCGATGCGATCGGCCATGGTCATCGCCTCTTCCTGGTCGTGGGTGACGACGACGAAGGTCAGACCAAGCTTCTGCTGCAGGTCCATCAGCTCGAACTGCGTTTCCTCGCGCAGCTTCTTGTCCAGCGCACCGAGCGGCTCGTCGAGCAGCAGCACCTTCGGTCGCTTGGCGACCGAGCGGGCGAGCGCCACGCGCTGGCGCTGGCCGCCCGACAATTGGTGCGGCTTGCGCTTGGCGAACTGCTCGAGCTTGACCAGCTTCAGCATCTCGGCGACGCGCGCGGCGATCTCGGGCTTCGGCATGCCGTCCTGCCTGAGGCCGAAGGCGATGTTGTTCTCGACCGTCATGTGCGGGAACAACGCATAGGACTGGAACATCATGTTGACCGGCCGGCGGTAGGGCGGGATGCCGCGCAGATCCTGGCCGTCGAGCAGGATGCGACCGGCGGTCGGCTCCTCGAAACCGGCAAGCATCCTGAGCAGCGTCGACTTTCCGCAGCCCGACGCGCCGAGCAGCGCGAAGAACTCGCGCTCGAAGATGGTCAGCGACAGATTGTTGACGGCGGTGAAGTCGCCGAACTTCTTGGTGACATTGTCGAACTGGATATACGGCTTGGCGTTCGGATCATTCCATGGCGCGAAATCCCTGCGGATGCTGCCAAGCGATTTCATATCCCCACTCCGTCTGCTGCGTTCCCCGAAAAAGATTTGACCCCGGCAGATGGCTGCCGGGGTCGTGTCTGATCGCCTACTGACCGGTGACGATCTTGGTCCAGGTGCGCGTGATGAGGCGCTGGGTCTTCGGATCGTAGGGCTGGACGGTATAGAGTTTCTGCAAGGTCGCCGCATCCGGATAGATCGCCGGATCTTCGAGCACCGCCTTGTCGATGAACTGCTGCGAGGCCTTGTTGCCGTTGGCGTACAGCACATAGTTCGATGATTTGGCGATCACTTCGGGTTTCATCATGTAGTTGAGGAACTCGAGCGCCTCGGCGACATGCGGCGCATCGGCCGGTATCGCCATCTGGTCGAACCACATCTGGGCGCCTTCCTTCGGCACGGCATAGCCGATCTCGACGCCTTGCTTGGCCTCGACGGCGCGGTTGCGGGCCTGGAAGACGTCGCCCGACCAGCCGACCGCCAGGCAGATGTCGCCGTTGGCGAGCGCGTTGATGTATTCGGACGAATGGAATTTTCTGATGTAGGGCCGGATCTTCAGCAGTGTCTCTTCGGCCTTGGCAATGTCGTCGGGCGAGGTGCTGTTCGGATCGAGGCCGAGATATTTCAGCGCCGCCGGAATGATGTCGGCCGGCGAATCCAGCACGTAGACGCCGCAATCCTTCAGCTTAGCCAGGCTTTCCGGATTGAAGAACGCGTCCCAGCTGTCGATCTTGTCGGTACCGAGCGCGGCTTGCACCTTCTTGATGTTGTAGCCGATGCCGACGGTGCCCCACATGTAGTTGATCGAATATTCGTTGCCGGGGTCGTATTTGGCGGTCCGTTCCAGAACGGTGTCCCACATGTTGGAGATGTTCGGCAGCTTCGACTTGTCGAGCTTCTGGAACACACCAGCCTGGATCTGGCGGGCGAGGAAATTGCCGCTCGGCACGACGACGTCATAGCCGCTGCCGCCGGCCAGGAGCTTGGTTTCGAGGATCTCGTTGGAATCGAAGGTGTCGTACACAACCTTGATGCCGGTCTCCTTGGTGAAGTCGTCGATGATCGAGCTGTCGATATAGTCGGACCAGTTGAAGACGTTGACGACGCGGTCCTCGGCATGACCGCCTATGGTGAAAAGTGTCAAAAATGCCGAAGTCGCCGAAAGCCAGAGCGCTTTGCGGATCATGCTATTCTCCTTTGGTGAGTGTTCCATCGCCGGTCCGTCGCGACATCCGCGCGGCCGGGCTTTTGTTTCAGATTGTTGGGCTTGCCGGAGAGCGGCAAGCCAGAGTTGGCGCAGCAGGCCTGGCTCGATGTCCGATCGGATGGAGAGCTCGCGTACCCATGCCAGGATCTTGTGGGCGTTTGGCCGCCGTCAGAAGCTTTCGCCACGGCGCGGGCAGGGATACGACGATGTTGTCCGGTCTCGATCGGACCGGCGGAGACACTTGGCAAGATACGCCTGTCTTGTTGTTGCCGTGGCCGCAACCTGCCCGCGCCGCAACACCATTGTCAATGGCAAACGCGTGCGCCGCATTGATGCCGCATCAATTAGGCGATGGCAGGCCAGTGACGCCCGGCCGCTCGGGTCGCGCCTGACGCTTGAACTCGAGTCCGATATGGACGAGCAGCGCCGTGACGACGACCGTACCGCCGATGATGGTGCGCGCCGACGGCACCTCGGAATGGACCAGCCAGACCCAGATCGGGCCGAGGATAGGCTCGAAGGTGCCGAGCAGGGCGGCGATCGCCGCCGGAACAAGTCGGGCGCCGGTGGCGAAGAAGACAAGGCCGACGCCGAGATTGATGACGCCAAAGACAAACAGAAGACCCATGTCGTGGCTGGAAACGGCGAATGCCGATGCCTGAGACGCGGCGAAGGCGCCGGCCAGCATCGTGCCAAGGCAGGTCGCCGGCGTCATGCGCACATAGGCGAAGCGCCGGGTGATGACGGTGGCGATCGAGAACACGCAGGCGATGAGCAGCGCCAGACCGTCGCCGATGGGAGACACGGTGCCGCCAAGCGATTCCGACACCATGATGGCGACGCCGGCAATGACGGCGGCGATTGCCAGCCAGGTCGCCCTGGTCACCCGCTCGCGAAACAGCAGCCAGGCAAGCAGCGCAGCCAGCAGCGGCACGCCGGCCTGCATCAACAGGATGTTGGCGACTGTGGTGTGGGCCAACGCGACGATGAACGAGGTCGATGCGATGGCGAAGCAGAAGGCCACGGCCAAGCCAGGCAGGCCCATGTCGCGAAACAATTTCAGCATGCCGCGCCAGCCGTCGCGCCAGGCCATGAACGCGATGAGAAAGGCGGCGGCCCAGGCCGAGCGCCAGAACACAATCGTCCAGTTGTCGGTGATGTCGAGGAACCGGGCGATGGTCCCGCCAAAACTCCACACCAGCGCCGACAGGAACACCAGAAGCATGCCTATACGTTCCTCGCGTGGCGAGACGACCGGCGAAGAAGCACTTGGCGATGCGGTATCGGTCATGGTTGCCACTGTCGCGATTTCCAGGACGGCACGATGCGCGATGGACGACAGAAACGTGCTTCAATTGCGTAGGGCAAAGACGAAGGTCGGACGAGGTCCACCGAATGGCGGCGGTTGTGACAACGGGTTGCCGTCGCGAACCGCCTCACTGAAAATCGAAAGCGCTCAATCCGGTCACCATCTCGTCGAGGCCGAGCGGGCGTGTCACCGGCGGCTCGGCGCGGGCGAGGCAGCCGATGCGTTCGCAGAGCCGGCAGGCAGGGCCGACCGGCGTGGCCGGGGCGGGGCCCTGTCCGGCCTTGCCGCTTGCGGCCGGCCCCGGAAGGGCCGCGCCATAGACGATCTCGTCGCGAAAGCCGATGTCGCAGGCCAGGAGCAGGGCGGTGCGTCGCGGGCGTTCCGAGAACGAGCCTTGCGGGCCTTCCAGCGTGCGGGCGATGCAGAGGAATTCGGCGCCATCGGGCATCTCCACCGCCTCGACAAGGATTTGGCCCGGCAGCGTGAAGGCGGCGTGGACGGGAAGCTTTGGGCAGCCGCCGCCGAAACGGCTTTGCGGAAAGCCCTGGCTGCCCGCCTTGCGGAAGCGGTTGCCGGCGTTGTCGACCTCGAGCATGAAGAACGGGACGCCCTGCGCACCCGGCCGCTGCAGCATGGTCAGCCGGTTCGCCGCCTGTTCGAAGGACACGCCGAAGCGCGAGCGCAAAACGTCGACGTCGTAGCGGGCGCGCACCGCCGCCGAATGGAAGGCCTGATAGGGCATCATCAGGGCGTGGGCGGCATAGCGGCCGAGTTCGAAACGAGCGAGCCTTCGGGCCTCGTCGGTGGTCAGCTTCAAGCCTTGAATCTCGCCGGCGACCGCGACCGTCATGCGGATCAGGCAAGCCTCCATCGCCACCTCGCGCAACTGGTCGAATGGCGACAGCCGCTCGGACAGGAACAGGCGCTGCGAGTGGCGGTCGTAGCGGCGGCGCCAGTTCGGCATGGTGGCGACCGGCAGCACCTTGACCACGATGCCGTATTCGCGCCTCAGCCAGGCCTTCAGCGCGCCGAACAGGTCGTCGCCCGGATCGAGCAGCGCGGTGAAGGCCTCGGCCTCCTCCTCGAGCGCGGAAAAGTGGTTCGGCCGGCGCTCGAAAATCTCGTGCACTTCGTCAACCGGAAGACGGGCGCCGGAGAGCGCGGTGGCCCGACCCTCGCGCGCCAGAAGTTCGCTGAGATCGGAAAGCCGCTCGGCCTGCTCGCGATAGGCGCGGAAAAGCTTGATCATCGCGGCCGAGGCGTTGGGGGCGGCCTCGGCCAGCTCGATCAATTCCTGGTCGCCCGGCAGTTCGCCTGAAAGCAGCGGATCGCCGAACACTTCCTTCAAGGCCGATATCGATCCCCTCGCCTCGCCCTGCAATTCATGCGGATCGACCTTGTAGACGGATGCCAGCCTCAGGATCAGCTGGACCGTCAGCGGCCGCTGGTTGCGCTCAATGAGGTTGAGATAGGACGGCGAGATGCCAAGCCCTTCTGCCATCGCCGTCTGGGTCAGGCCCTTGGCGTTGCGGATGCGGCGGATGCGCGGCCCGGCGAAGATTTTCTGGTCAGCCATCGACTGTCCTTGACAGGAATTTACACAAGTTCAGCGCAAGAGGCGCCCGCGTCAGATTTTTACAATCGTGACAAATTTACAGCGCTCGCCAGTCAAACACAACACAGATTTTCCCTTATTTTCCGACCAAAATGGCAGTTTTCCTCGCTTGTTTCGCGCCGCAATGTAAATGATGTCACACACACTGACGACGCAGATCTATCATGACGCGGCGTTTCGAAACCAGCATCTGACGAATTGGAGTGACCAATGACCGATTTTTACAATCTCGTCCCATCCGCGCCCGAAGGCCGGTTCGACGGCATCGAACGGCCCTATTCGCCGGAGGATGTGAAGCGGTTGCGCGGTTCGGTCCAGATCCGCCAGAGCCTTGCCGAAATGGGCGCCAACCGGCTGTGGAAGCTCATCCACGAGGAGGATTTCGTCAACGCACTCGGCGCCATGTCGGGCAACCAGGCCATGCAGCAGGTTCGCGCCGGGCTGAAGGCAATCTATCTGTCGGGCTGGCAGGTCGCGGCCGACGCCAACACCGCGTCGGCGATGTATCCGGACCAGTCGCTCTATCCCGCCAATGCAGCACCCGAACTCGTCAAGCGCATCAACCGCACTCTTCAGCGCGCCGACCAGATCGAGACCTCCGAAGGCAAGGGGCTTTCGGTCGACACCTGGTTCGCGCCAATCGTCGCCGACGCGGAGGCCGGCTTCGGCGGACCGCTCAACGCCTTCGAGATCATGAAGGCCTTCATTGAGGCGGGCGCCGCGGGCGTCCACTATGAGGACCAGCTGGCGTCGGAAAAGAAGTGCGGCCATCTCGGCGGCAAGGTGCTGATCCCGACCGCGGCGCATATCCGCAACCTCAATGCGGCACGCCTGGCGGCCGACGTCATGGGCACGCCGACGCTGGTCGTCGCGCGCACCGACGCCGAAGCGGCAAAGCTTTTGACCTCGGACATCGACGAGCGCGACCAGCCCTTCGTCGACTATGATGCCGGCCGCACGGTGGAAGGCTTCTATCACGTCAGGAACGGCATCGAGCCCTGCATCGCCCGCGCCATCGCCTACGCGCCTTACGCGGACCTGATCTGGTGCGAGACCTCGAAGCCCGACCTGGCCCAGGCCAAGAAGTTCGCCGAGGGCGTGCGCAAGCATCATCCGGGCAAGCTGCTCGCCTATAATTGCTCGCCGTCATTCAACTGGAAGAAGAACCTCGACGACGCGACCATCGCCAAGTTCCAGCGGGAACTCGGCGCCATGGGCTACAAGTTCCAATTCATCACGCTGGCCGGTTTCCACCAGCTCAATTTCGGTATGTTCGAGCTGGCCCGCGGCTACAAGGCGCGGCAGATGGCGGCCTATTCGGAATTGCAGGAGGCCGAGTTCGCGGCGGAGGTCCATGGCTACACCGCGACCAAGCACCAGCGCGAGGTCGGCACCGGCTATTTCGACGCTGTGTCGATGGCGATCACCGGTGGCCAGTCGTCGACCACAGCCATGCATGAATCGACCGAGCACGCCCAGTTCAAGCCGGCAGCGGAATAACAAGGCAAAACAACCAGAGGAAACGCCCGAGAGGGCAAGGAACAAGGAGAAGACCAATGGCATCGATAAGCCGCGTCAAGGAACGAGCTGAAGAACAGTCGACCACGATGAGCGTCGACCAGCAGGCGACCATCCGCATGCTGGCCAATGATTTGCACAGGCTCAATCAGTCGGTCATGAAGGCGGTCGAAGCCGGCGTCTCCGTCGAGCTCGTGCGCTCGGCGCGCCACCATGGCGGCGACGGCAATTGGGGGGACCTGCTGATACCGGTGATCGTCACCCAGCAGAGCCACGGCTGACCAAATCCCCAGCGCGCTCGCTTCGCGGGCGTTCTTCGGCGGATGCAGTCTCGCCCGCGCGGTTACGCGCGGGCGACTTTCGTTCTAGCACTACTGCCAGGAATAGAACTTGCACTAAATTTTAGCTTTTCTTGCAATATTGTACATGCCTGCCGTTTCAGCTTGACACCAGTATTGATCTCACGCCATTTGTGTCGCAGGTTTCAACCCTGCATTGAAACAGAGATGAGTGC
>NZ_JBWLUZ010000110.1:0-556 GCF_057784325.1 Mesorhizobium sp. CNPSo 4689 | reverse complement strand
TTTCCGGGCAAAAGACCTTCGATGCGCTGCCATTGCCGCTGGCTCAGTTCGTAGCGCGACACCATCCATTGTCCTCCAGATCGAATCTGGAAGCCTATGAATCATGCATCAACGCAATTTTGAATCCTGAATGTCGATTGGTCCTAGAGCGGTTCACCGTTTCACGGGAACGCAGAACCGCTCTATCTCATTGTTCTGACGCAATTCCGGACGGAAAACCGCTACGCACTTTTCCTGGAATTGCTTTGGGGCGTGTACTCATAAACGACGGCCAGTCGATGAACGTTTTGGGCATAAGACGCAGGGCCGTAGCAGTAGTTTGCGCCAAGAGCTCATCGGTTCAGGGCAGCGGGATCGGCTTGTCACTGAGCGTGCGCAAGTAGGCGATCAGGTTGACCCGTTCGGTCTCGTCCGGGACACCAGGAGTCTCCATCTTGACGCCCGGCGTGGTGAGCATGGGCCCGAAGAGATATCTGTTCAGGTCCTCGTACGTCCATACACCCTCCCAGCCCAGCAACGTGTCGGAGTAACGCATATTTGCCACAGATGCTTTGTC
>NZ_JBWLUZ010000109.1:0-557 GCF_057784325.1 Mesorhizobium sp. CNPSo 4689 | reverse complement strand
GGCGGGCCAGTCTCGGATGATCAGAACTCACTGAAGATCGGTTCGCGCGGGCCGACGGTCCTTGAAGACTTTCATTTCCGCGAGAAGATTTTCCACTTCGACCATGAGCGGATCCCCGAGCGCGTCGTGCATGCACGCGGCTACGGCGCGCATGGCTATTTCGAGACCTACGAGTCGCTCGCCAAATACACTCGCGCCGACATCTTCCAGCGCGCCGGCGAGAAGACGCCGGCCTTCGTGCGGTTTTCGACGGTCGCCGGCAGCAAAGGCTCTGTCGACCTGGCGCGCGACGTGCGCGGGTTCGCGGTCAAGCTCTACACACAGGAAGGCAACTGGGACATCGTCGGCAACAACATCCCCGTGTTCTTCATCCAGGATGCGATCAAGTTCCCGGACATGGTTCACGCCGTGAAGGAGGAGCCCGATCGTGCCTTCCCGCAGGCGCAATCGGCGCATGACAATTTCTGGGATTTCATTTCGCTGACGCCCGAGTCCATGCACATGATCATGTGGGTGATGTCGGACCGGGCAATCCCGCGCTCCTTCCGCTTCATGGA
>NZ_JBWLUZ010000108.1:0-566 GCF_057784325.1 Mesorhizobium sp. CNPSo 4689 | reverse complement strand
GAGGAACTCGCTGTCCTGGATGCTTGGCGATTTGAGAAAAGACTTCCTAACCGTGCTGAGGCAGTGCGGGCGTTGCTTCAACGCGGTCTCATGGCCAAGGGCTATGAGACAGATCGGGGCGCACGTTCGGTCGAATTCGGCGTTCTTCATCTTACCATTCGCACTATCGGCGGCCCCAAACCAATAGGCTTAAAAGGGAAGTGAAAGAAGTAGCCGGCTAGCTACGTCCAGCCGTAGCGACACGCGACCCCCGTTGCCGGCTGTTTGCGAGGTCAGCCGGATGATTAGGTGCCCGCCGCCGCGGGAACAGTAGCGGGCACCTAGGTTTGCCGCCGATGAAGGGACTTTGCTCGGCAGCCCGATACCAATGTGTAGTCAACGCCTTGGTTGCCCCATCGGTCCTCTGCCTTTGATGCTTGGACTTCGGTCCGGCGCCCTATCGGACCATGGCCCATCGGGGGAACGAACCCATTGTGGCCTCGTTGTGCACCAGTGAAGTCGGCATGAGGAGCAAGGAAATGGACGATCGAGATAACAGCGTTATGGAGGCTGGATGGCTTCTTGCT
>NZ_JBWLUZ010000107.1:0-642 GCF_057784325.1 Mesorhizobium sp. CNPSo 4689 | reverse complement strand
AAGGCGACGAAGTACAGATCATGCTGGCGCCGGGTGATCGCTTTCCGAAGTGCTGCGAAGTCGGAGATCCCCGCCTCGTTGGTGACGATGATCTCGCCGTCAATGATGGCGCTTTCCACCTCGAGCGAGGCCGCGGCGGCTGCGAGGTCGCGGTATTTCGATGTCCAGTCGAGACCGCGCTTTGTGAAGATGCGCACGCCGTCGGCATCCCTCACGATCTGGGAGCGGTAGCCATCAAACTTGACTTCGTGAATCCAGCCATCGCCCTCGGCAGGCTTCTCCACCAAGGTCGGCATCAACGGAGGGATGAACTTCAAACGCATGCACAGACTCACGGAACGCGATTCAAGGCGTGGCGCCTAATCTTAGTTCCGAAGCATTTTAGCAAAATTGAATATTCGAATGAACGGCCTATAATTTGCCAGCCGGCAAACCTACCGGTTTCGCCGGTTAGGGAGGAAAGTTATGGCAGATGTGACGTCAAGAGATCAGGACTCCGAGATCGTTCGGCGCGGTTATGCCGCGTTCAATACTGGAGACATGGACACGCTGGCGCTAATCATCGACGAGACCTGCACCTGGCATACTCCGGGCAAGAGTCCCGTGGCCGGAGACCATAAAGGCCACGAGGCAATCTTTGGC
>NZ_JBWLUZ010000106.1:0-642 GCF_057784325.1 Mesorhizobium sp. CNPSo 4689 | reverse complement strand
GCCAAAGATTGCCTCGTGGCCTTTATGGTCTCCGGCCACGGGACTCTTGCCCGGAGTATGCCAGGTGCAGGTCTCGTCGATGATTAGCGCCAGCGTGTCCATGTCTCCAGTATTGAACGCGGCATAACCGCGCCGAACGATCTCGGAGTTCTGATCTCTTGACGTCACATCTGCCATAACTTTCCTCCCTAACCGGCGAAACGGGTAGGTTTGCCGGCTGGCAAATTATAGGCCGTTCATTCGAATATTCAATTTTGCTAAAATGCTTCGGAACTAAGATTAGGCGCCAAGCCTTGAATCGCGTTCCGTGAGTCTGTGCATGCGTTTGAAGTTCATCCCTCCGTTGATGCCGACCTTGGTGGAGAAGCCTGCCGAGGGCGATGGCTGGATTCACGAGGTCAAGTTCGATGGCTACCGTTCCCAGATCGTCAGGGATATCGACGGCGTGCGCATCTTCACCCGCCGCGGACTGGACTGGACGTCGAAATACCGTGACCTCGCAGCCGCCGCGGCCTCGCTCGAGGTGGAAAGCGCCATCATTGACGGCGAGATCATCGTCACCAACGAGGCGGGGATCTCCGACTTCGCAGCACTTCGGAAAGCGATCACCCGGCGCCAGCATGATCTGTACTTCGTCGCCTT
>NZ_JBWLUZ010000105.1:0-655 GCF_057784325.1 Mesorhizobium sp. CNPSo 4689 | reverse complement strand
CGGTTGAACGCGCGCCATCGCCTGGTGCCGTAGGCGAAGGCCTTCGCGATATCGGCATCGCGCGACAAACCGTTGCCTTGACGCATGAGCTGTCGTCGCAACGCGCGGACCAGTGGTCGGGTCCGCGTTCGTCGTGCGGCCAATCGCTCGGCGGGCGGGAGCCCCCGTATCTCTTCCTCGATCCGGTAGATCGCCTGGATACCGGCCATCGCCGTCGTGCTGAGCTCGGTCGGCTGGCTGTCGTGAACGTCGAATATCTTGCGACGCAGATGGGCCAGGCAGGCGGCTTCGCGGATGGCTCTATCGCGCGGAAGACGAAGCGTCATCCGACCGATCTCACAGATGGGAATGGGAGCGGATTGGACCGCTGATGCCGAAGCTGGCCGAGCGGGGCCGCAGGCTGAGCGTTGACCTGCACGAGACTCTCAACGCGATCCGCTACATGAGGCGTACGGGCGGCAGCTGACGGATTCTTCCGAAGGACCTTGCTCCCTGACAGATAGTCTACTAGAGCGGGATGAACTTAGGTTGGGCATATCCGGCTTCAGTGAAGTAATTTTGGCATTCGTTTGAAGTGACGGTGCCAAGGATTTGGCCGATAGCGCCACAGACGGTTTCGACTGTTCGCTTGGCAGCCTTGCGCAGCCAGTGCTTG
>NZ_JBWLUZ010000104.1:0-659 GCF_057784325.1 Mesorhizobium sp. CNPSo 4689 | reverse complement strand
ATGGCAAAAGGTAAATTCGAGCGCACTAAGCCTCATGTGAACATCGGCACGATCGGCCACGTCGATCATGGCAAGACGTCGCTGACGGCGGCGATCACGAAGTATTTTGGCGAATACAAGCGCTATGACCAGATCGATGCGGCGCCGGAAGAAAAGGCCCGCGGCATCACCATCTCGACGGCCCACGTCGAATACGAGACGGCCAACCGCCACTACGCTCACGTCGACTGCCCCGGCCACGCCGACTATGTGAAGAACATGATCACCGGTGCCGCGCAGATGGACGGCGCGATCCTGGTCGTGTCGGCCGCCGACGGCCCGATGCCGCAGACCCGCGAGCACATCCTCTTGGCCCGCCAGGTCGGCGTGCCCTCGATCGTGGTGTTTTTGAACAAGGTCGACCAGGTCGACGACGCCGAGCTGCTCGAACTGGTCGAGCTCGAGGTTCGCGAACTCTTGACCAAGAACGAATTCCCCGGCGACGACATTCCGATCGTCAAGGGTTCGGCGCTGGCGGCTCTGGAAGATTCCGACAAGAAGATCGGCGAGGACGCGATCCGCGAGCTGATGGCTCAGGTCGACGCCTACATCCCGACGCCGGTTCGTCCGCTGGACAAGCCGTTCCTGATGCCGATCGAAGACGTGTTCTCGATCTCGGG
>NZ_JBWLUZ010000103.1:0-725 GCF_057784325.1 Mesorhizobium sp. CNPSo 4689 | reverse complement strand
ACGATGCCTGACAAGTCCGAACAGCAGAAGGACGCCGAAGCCGAAGTCGAGAGCTTTCAGCACGACCTTGGCCCGTTCGTTGTTGCTGCCGAGACAACGCGAATGGCCATGGTTTTCACTGATGCAAACGAACCCGGCAATCCCATCATTTTTGCGAATGACGCGTTCCTCGCCCTGACCGGATACGCCAGGGAAGAGGTCCTGGGTCAGCCCTTCAATTTCCTGATGGCGGACGGCGCCGACGCCGGAGCGCTGAAACGTATCAAGGCGGAGTTCGAAGCCAATTCGGAGGCGAGCACGGAAATCCTTTACAGGCGCAAGGATGGCAGCGAATTCTGGGCGGCCCTTTTCGTCAATCCTGTCCGCGACAGGAGCGGCGCCATCGTCCAGTATTTTACCTCCTTCGTCGATCTCACCAGACACAAGGAGGAGCAGGCGCAATCGCGGATGCTCATCGACGAATTGAACCATCGCGTGAAGAACATGCTTGCAACAGTGCAGTCGATCGTCTGGCAGGCATCGCGAGCCAATTCCGACCCGCGGGCGATCCGCGAAGCTGTCGAGTCGCGGCTGTTTGCGCTCTCCCGATCGCACAATTTGCTGACCCGCGAAAACTGGCACAGCGCCGGGTTGCTCGATGTCCTCCACGATGCACTTGAACCGTTCGGCGTCACCGATGGGCGGACCGAGCGCCTGGTGATTGCCGGCGACAACATCCGCCTCTC
>NZ_JBWLUZ010000102.1:0-806 GCF_057784325.1 Mesorhizobium sp. CNPSo 4689 | reverse complement strand
ACATTGAGGCTGTCCGGGCGGCAATCACCCAGCCCTGGAGCACGAGCCCGGTCGAAGGCCAGATCAACCGCCTCAAGACGATCAAGCGCCAGATGTACGGGCGCGCCGCCTATCCACTCCTCCGGAGCCGACTGCTGGCAGCCGCTTGAAGATCTGGCGAAAGGAAAAGGCGCACGCAATGGTGTCCGGCGCGATGCAGTTCGACCCGGCAATCGAGCCGATGACGAATTGATCCGGATCCCAGTCGTGGGGAACATTATGATGAGGCAACGGACAATGTCGGTCGGGAGCATTCCACGGTGAGGCAATACACGCTCGCAGCTTCATTGTCGCGCCGCAGTCTACGTCGCCGACGATCGCAACTCGGGTTCGCAGGAGCCGCCGATCGCCTGGTATCGCGCCACCATGGGCCGCGCCGGCGAGAGCGTGATGAGCGAGCTCGCCGGATTTGCCGGCACGCTCCAGGCCGACGGTTTCAGCGGCTACAATCAGATCTACAAGGGCGGCGCCATTCGAGAAGCCGCCAGCCTGGCCCATCTGCGTCGCAAGATATTCGACGTTCACGACAGCCAGCCGACCGAGCTCAGCACGACGGCGATGGCCGGTATCCAGGCGATCTACCGGATCGAGGAAGAGATACGGGGGCACCTGCCCGCGGAGCGATTGGCCGCACGACGAACGCGGACCCGACCACTGGTCCGCGCGTTGCGACGACAGCTCATGCGTCAAGGCAACGGTTTGTCGCGCGATGCCGATATCGCGAAGGCCTTCGCCTACGGCACCAGGCGATGGCGCGCGTTCAACCG
>NZ_JBWLUZ010000101.1:0-915 GCF_057784325.1 Mesorhizobium sp. CNPSo 4689 | reverse complement strand
GGATCCTGTGTGTTCGTTCAGTGCTATGTTTGAGGTGGGAAGGAGGCCGAGAGGATCCTGGTCGTCCCTGTTGGGACAGGCCGCGGCATGGCTCGGCCCCTTCCCACCAATGAACCATCAACCTGAACAGTTGCACGGGGCTGTTACCAGCAGACCCCGCACCACAGGAAGAGGCATGGACATGATAGTGCAGAACTATGTCGGCTGCGACATCTCCAAGCAGAGGCTCGATTTTTTTGATGAGGCAAGTGGCCGTTACCAGCGCATCGACAACCAGGACGACGCGATAACAGCCTATGTGGCAGGCCTTCGCGCCGGCCGTGACTTTGTCGTCATGGAGGCGACAGGCGTCCATGACCGGTTGCTGCGCCATGCGCTGGCCAAGGCGGGTGTTGCGTTCTCGCGGCACAATCCAGCACACACCCACCACTATGCGAAGTCGGCGACGCAGCGCGCCAAGACCGATCGTCTCGACGCCAGGATGTTGAGCGGCTACGGTCGTCGCTATCAGCCTGCTTGCGAGCCGGTACCTTCCGAGAAAGGCGAGCGTCTTCAATCGCTTGCCCGCCACCG
The DNA here is from genome assembly GCF_057784325.1 of Mesorhizobium sp. CNPSo 4689. Taxonomy (NCBI): domain Bacteria; kingdom Pseudomonadati; phylum Pseudomonadota; class Alphaproteobacteria; order Hyphomicrobiales; family Phyllobacteriaceae; genus Mesorhizobium; species Mesorhizobium sp. CNPSo 4689. Next base: position 342 of record NZ_JBWLUZ010000101.1, on the reverse strand, counting down.
CGATCATCTGGTCGAGATTCGGGCAGGGTTGAAGAAGCATCTTGGCGAAGCCTTCGACAAGGATGTCAGCGCCGACATCGAAGGGCTGATCGCTGATCTCAACACACGTATCGATGCGCTCGAAGGCCGCATCGCCAAAGCCATTCGCGAAACCGAGGACACCGCCCGCGATCACGCGCTGATGGTCTCCGTGCCCGGTGTCTCCAAGATCACCGCCCTCTCTCTGCTGGCGCACTTACCCGAGCTCGGTCAGCGTTCACCCAAGTCGATCGCAGCCCTTGCCGGTCTTGCGCCCTTCGACAATGAGAGTGGCAAGTCCAAGCACAGGAGCAAGATCACAGG